>CAXTTP010000187.1:0-5794 GCA_964247195.1 uncultured Sphingomonadaceae bacterium | reverse complement strand
CGCAATCTCCGGCGGACGCCGCTGTTCACCTACGGCATGGTGCTGAGCCATCTCGGCATCGCCGTGAGCCTTGCCGGCATGGCTTCCGAGGGCGCCTTCACCAAGGAAACGCTGGTCGCGTCCCGCGTCGGCGAGAGCCATCGCGTCGGGCCGTGGACGCTGCACCTCGACGGCGTCGCGCCGGTCGCGGGGCAGAACTGGACCGCCGTCGAGGCGACGCTGACCGCCACCCGCGGCAGCAACGCGCCAATCGAGATGAAGCCCGAGGCGCGCTATTTCTGGGCGCCGGTGACCGAAACGAGCGAGGCGGCGATTCGCACCGTGCTCGACGGCCAGCTTTACGTTGTCGTCGGCAAGTCGGATGCGCAGGGACGCTGGCAGCTGCGTCTGTGGTGGAAGCCGTTCGTCACCTTCATCTGGGCGGGCGGCGCGATGATCGCGATCGGCGGCTTCCTCGCGCTGATCGGCCGCATGCGGCGCGAGCGGCGAACGCAGCAGCGGCTCGCATGGGCATGAGGCGGCCGCTCCTGTGGGCGCCGCTCGCGCTGTTCGGATTGTTCGCGATCCTGTTCGCGAGCGGACTGATCAAGCCGTCCAGCAGCACCATCCATTCGCATCTGATCGGCCAGAAGCTGCCGGACTTCGCGCTGCCGGCGGCGATGCCGGGGCGGCCGAGCGTCTCGACCGCGTCATTCGCCGGGCGGCCGCGGCTGCTCAACATCTTCGCCAGCTGGTGCGTGCCGTGCGCCGCCGAATCGCCGCAGCTCGTCCAGCTCAAGCAGGCCGGCGTCGAGATCGACGCCATCGCGATCCGCGACCGGCCCGAGGACATCGCCGACTTCCTGCAACGCTTCGGCGATCCCTATGCGCGGATCGGATCCGACCGGGACAGCTCGGTCCAGCTCGCGCTGGGCTCGTCGGGGGTGCCGGAGACGTTCGTGATCGACGGGCAGGGGATCATCCGCCAACAGCATATCGGCGACATCCGGCCCGAGGACGTGCCCGCTCTGCTTTCCGCAGTGCAGGCGGCGCGATGATCCGCGCGATGTTCCTCGCCGCCGCGCTCGGCATCGCCGCGCCCGCACTGGCCGACTCGCTGCTGCCGCCGGCCGCGCTCGCCGACACGCAGCTGCCGGATCCGGCGCAGGAAGCCACGGCCAAGGCGCTGATGTCGAGCATCCGCTGCCTCGTCTGCCAGGGGCAGGCGATCGTCGACAGCAACGCCGAACTTGCCGGCGATATGCGTGCGATGATCCGTCGCCGCATCGCCGCCGGCGAAAGACCGGACAAGATCCGCGACTGGCTGATTGCGCGCTACGGCGCCTGGGTCAGCTACGATCCGCCGCTCGAGCCGGTCACCTGGCCATTGTGGGCGGCGCCGGTGCTGCTGCTGGCGGCCGGAGCGTTCGTGGCGCGTGGCCGCTTCCGGCGGCGGGTGCGGGCGGGTTGATGGGCTGGCTGATCCTGCTCGTGCTAGTCGTGCTCGTCGGCGCGGGGCTGTGGCGCTTCGCCGCGCTGCCGAGGAGCACGCTGGAACTGCTCGGCGCGGCGTTGCTGATCGGCGTCGCCGGCTACGCTTGGCAGGGCAGCCCCGGGCTTGCCGGCCGGCCGACGCCGCCGCCGGCGGATGTCAGGCAACCCGACAGCGTCTTCGCCAGCGAGCGGCCGAAGATGATGGAACGCTTCGGCACCGACGCTGCGGTGCTGGACGCCGCCGACGCCTTCCACCGCCAGGGCTGGAACCGCTACGCCATCGCCATCATTCAGGGCGGATTGTCGCGGCATCCCGACAGCGCCGACCTGTGGGTCGGCCTCGGCAACGCGCTGGTGATCCATGGCGGCGGCATGATGTCGCCGGCTGCCGAGCTCGCCTTCCAGCGCGCCGCCAAGATCAACCCGGATCATCCCGGGCCGCCCTTCTTCATGGGGCTGGCCTATGCCCAGGCCGGGCAGCTCGAACGCGCCGAGGCGATCTGGCGCGGGCTGCTAGCGAAGGCGCCAGCCGACGCGCCGTGGCGCCGCGATCTGGAGGAACGGGTTGCCATGATCGCGGCGCAGCGGTCGGCGGCGCCTTAGGGGCTACTTGCCCCGGCCGGTCTTGTCCTGAAGCGCGTCGATCCGCTTCGATGCGTCGGCCTTCGTGAGCGTGTCGTCGAACTCCTCGTGCGCCTCCTCGCTCAGCGTCTTCAGGTAGGATGCCTGGGCGCCGGTCATCGGCTCGTCGCCGGTGGTCCAGTCGTCCGGGTCCTTCTCGGCGTTGGAGGTCGGGTGGCTCTTCGGATTGTCGGTCATGGCTGTATCCTTCCGTCGCTCCAACGCCGATGTTCCACCTACGTTCCGTCAGCCGAACGGAAGGTCGAGCGCGTCGGCGACAGCCCGGTGGCGGATCCTGCCGGCGGCGACGTTGAGCCCCGCGGAGAGATGCGGATCCGCCGCCATCGCCGCCTCCGCCCCCATATTGGCCAGCCGCAGCACGAACGGCAGCGTGGCATTGTTGAGCGCGAACGCCGAGGTGCGGGCGACCGCGCCGGGCATGTTCGCGACGCAATAGTGGATGATGCCGTCGATCTCGAACACCGGATCGTCATGCGTGGTCGGCCGCGACGTCTCGAAGCAGCCGCCCTGGTCGATGGCGATGTCGACCAGCACCGATCCGCGCTTCATCGTCTTCAGCATGTCGCGGCTGACGAGCTTGGGTGCTGCCGCGCCCGGCACCAGCACCGCGCCGATGACGAGATGGGCGCGCTGGACGGCGGCGGCGATCGCGGCGCGACTGGCATAAGCGGTCTTGATCTGGCTGCCGAAATAGGTGTCGAGCTCGGCCAGCCGGTCGTTGTTGATGTCGTAGATGGTGACGTCGGCACGCTGGCCGACCGCCATCTGAGCGGCGTTGAGCCCGGAGACGCCACCGCCGAGGATCGCGACCCGCGCCGGCGCCACCCCGGGCACCCCGCCCAAGAGCACGCCGCGGCCGCCCTGCTCCTTTTCGAGATAGTGCGCGCCGACCTGGATCGACATCCGGCCCGCCACCTCCGACATCGGCTTGAGCAGCGGCAGCGCGCCCGACCGCGAGGTGACCGTCTCATAGGCGATGCAGGTCGCGTTAGACGCCATCAGGCCCTGGGCCTGCGGCTTGTCGGCGGCGAGATGGAGATAGGTGAACAACAGGTGGCGCGGCTCCAGCAGCGCGATCTCGCTCGCCTGCGGTTCCTTGACCTTCACGATCATGTCGCTGCCGGCGAACACCTCCGCGGCCGAGCCGACGATCGTCGCGCCGACCGCCTGGTAGTCGGCGTCGCCGAAGTCGATGCCCATGCCGGCACCGGTCTCGACGATCGCCTGATGGCCGGCGCCGACCAGCTCGGCGACCGACGGCGGGGTGAGGCCGACGCGATATTCGTGATTCTTGATTTCCTTCGGCACACCAATACGCATCATTGCCTCCGCTCTCGACCCGACCGCTACCCGGCCGCACGGAAACGCCCCGGGCGTCGCGGCGTTGCAGCGTGAGTGGCGCCATGCTAGGGCGCCGCCGCAACCGCTGGAGGGGCTTCCCGTCCGGTGGAGGATCGAGCCTCTGACATGCAGCGCGGATACGGCCTTTACAATCCATGAGCGCAAGCAACGGTGCTTCCGCTCTGCCCGAGCCGCCCGGCGACGAGGCGTTGCTGCCCGATAACTCCGCCCCCGCGCGGCCGGCGCACGGCCATGCCAGCGCCGGCCTGCTGAAGCTGTCGCTCGGGGCGGTCGGCGTCGTCTTCGGCGATATCGGCACGAGCCCGCTCTACGCCTTCCGCGAGACCTTCGCCGGCCACCATCCGCTGGTTCCGGACGAGGCGCATATCCTGGGCGTGCTGAGCCTGATCTTCTGGTCGATGATGCTGGTCGTTACGATCAAATATGTCTCGATCATCATGCGCGCCGACAACAAGGGCGAGGGCGGCAGCCTCGCCTTGCTGGCGCTGATCAACCGGCAGTCGGAGGGGCGGCGCTGGTCGCGCGGCATCGTGCTGCTCGGCGTGTTCGCCACCGCGCTGTTCTATGGCGACAGCATGATCACGCCGGCGATCTCGGTGCTGTCCGCGGTCGAAGGCATCAGCACGGTCGAGGCGGGCTTCGCCCCGCTCGCGCCGCTGATCGCGGTGGTGATCCTGATCGGCCTGTTCATGATCCAGTCGCGCGGTACGGCGAAGGTCGGCCTGCTGTTCGGGCCGATCATGGTGATCTATTTTCTCGTGCTCGCGGCACTCGGGCTGATCCACATCGCCGGCAACGTACATGTGCTGGTCGCCTTCAACCCCTGGTACGCGGTCCGCTTCTTCCTCGACGCCGGGCTGCGCGCGTTCCTGGCGATGGGCTCGGTCGTGCTGGCGGTGACCGGCGCCGAGGCGCTCTACGCCGACATGGGCCATTTCGGCCGCAACCCCATCCGCATCTCGTGGATGGCGTTCGTGCTGCCGGCGCTGATGCTCAACTATCTCGGCCAGGGGGCGATGATCCTCGGCCTCGATCCGGCAGCGGCGCAGACCGCCATCCACAATCCCTTCTTCCTGCTCGCGCCCGATAATATGCGCCTGCCGCTGGTGATCCTGGCGACGATGGCGACGGTGATCGCAAGCCAGGCGGTGATCTCGGGGGCCTTCTCGGTAACGCAGCAGGCGATCCAGCTTGGCTTCATGCCGCGGCTCCGAATCATCCACACCAGCTCGTCCGCCGCCGGCCAGATCTACATCCCGATGATCAACTGGGCGCTGATGGTGATGGTGATCTTGCTCGTCCTGAGCTTCCAGACCTCGACCAACCTTGCCGCCGCCTACGGGATCGCCGTCACCGGCGCGATGCTGATCGACACCTGCCTGCTGGCGGTCGTGCTGACGGTGCTGTGGAAGTGGAACAAGGTGGCGGCGGGCGCGATCGTCGCGGTGTTCTTCCTGGTCGACTTCGCCTATTTCGCGGCCAACCTCACCAAGGTGCCCGACGGCGGCTGGTTCCCGCTGCTGGTCGGCTTCATCGCCTTCACCCTGCTGACGACCTGGGCAAAGGGCCGGCAGCTGATGCTCAACCGGCTGCACGAATCGGCGATACCCGTCGCCGTGTTCGTGAAGTCGGCGGTTAATTCGGCGAGCCGGGTACCGGGGACGGCGGTGTTCATGACCTCCTCGTCGGACGGCGTTCCGCATGCTCTTCTCCACAACCTCAAGCACAACAAGGTGCTGCACGATCGCGTGATCCTGCTGACCGTGAAGATCGAGGACATGCCGTTCGTCGGCGAAGTCGGCCGCACCTCGCTCAGCGATCTCGGCCAAGGCTTCTACCGGATGGTCGTGCGCTACGGCTTCATGGAAGATCCGGACGTGCCCGCCGCGCTCTGCAATGCCACCAATTGCGGGCCGGTCTTCAAGATGATGGACACGAGCTTCTTCCTCGCCCGCCAGACGCTGATCGCCTCGTCGCGGCCGGGCATGGCGATATGGCGCGAGAAGCTCTTCGCCTGGATGCTGCGCAACGCGGAAAGCGCGATGGAGTTCTTCAAGCTGCCGACCAACCGCGTGGTGGAGCTGGGCAGCCAGGTCGAGATCTAGGCGGGGCCGCGTCCGCCGTGCGTGTACGCCTGCGGCTCGTGCCATGAGAGCTGCGATCGTGCTGGCCGCCGGCCGCTCGGAGCGGTTCGGCCGGGCCGACAAGCTGTTCGCGCGTTTCCGGGGCGATCCGCTCGTGCTGGACGCGATCCGGGCCGCGCAGGCGGCGCCGGCGGTGCGGGTGATCGTAGTCGCCGGCCGCGGCGCGGTGCGGC
>CAXTTP010000186.1:0-5842 GCA_964247195.1 uncultured Sphingomonadaceae bacterium | reverse complement strand
ATTTCCTGCTCGAATCGGTCGAGGGCGGCGCGCAGCGCGGGCGCTACACGCTGCTGGGCCTCGCGCCCGACCTCGTGTTTCGCGCCGACGGCCGCGCGGCGGCGATCAACCGCCGCTGGCTCGCCGACCGCACCGCATTCGAGCCCTGCCCGCAGGAGGCGCTGGCGGCGATGCGGACGCTGGTCGCCGCCTGCCGGATGGACGTGCCCGAAGGCCTGCCGCCCGCGCTCGCCTGCCTCGTCGGCTATTTCGCCTATGAGACGGTCGGCCTGGTCGAGCGGCTGCCCCGCCCTGCCGCCAATCCGCTCGACCTGCCGGACATGCTGTTCGTGCGGCCGACACTGGTGCTGGTGTTCGATCGGCTGGCCGACGTGCTGTTCCTGGTCGCGCCGCTCTGGCCCGAGCCCGGCCGCGATCCCGACGCCGCCGTCGCCCAGGCGCAGGAGCGGATCGAGACTGCGTCGGCCCGTCTCGCCGCGCCTCTTGCCCCTCCGCTCGCCGCGGCCCCGCCCGGCGAAGCGGCCGAGCCGGCGCCGGTGCTCGCGCCGGGCCGCTATGCCGAAATGGTGCTCAAGGCGAAGGAATATATCGCCGCCGGCGACATCTTCCAGGTGGTGCTCGCGCAGCGCTTCACCGCGCCGTTCGCGCTGCCGCCGTTTGACCTCTACCGCGCACTGCGGCGCATCAACCCCTCGCCTTTTCTCTATTATCTCGACCTGCCAGGCTTCGCGCTGATCGGCTCCTCGCCCGAGATCCTGGTGCGCGCGCGCGACGGCGAGGTGACGATCCGGCCGATCGCCGGCACCCGTCCCCGTGGCAAAACGGCGCGCGAGGACGGCGAGAACCGGGAGAGCCTGCTCGCCGATCCCAAGGAGCGCGCCGAGCATCTGATGCTGCTCGATCTCGGCCGCAACGACGTCGGCCGGGTCGCGGCTGCCGGCACCGTGCAGGTGACCGACAGCTACGGCGTCGAACTATACAGCCACGTCATGCACATCGTCTCGAACGTGGTCGGACGGCTCGCGCCCGACAAGGATGCGCTCGACGCCTTGTTCGCGGGCTTCCCCGCCGGCACCGTCTCCGGCGCGCCGAAGGTGCGGGCGTGCGAGATCATCGCCGAGCTCGAGCCGGAGACGCGCGGCGCCTATGCCGGCGGGGTCGGCTATTTCTCGCCGGACGGATCCATGGACTCGTGCATCGTGCTGCGGACAGCGGTGGTGAAGGACGGCGTGATGCACGTCCAGGCCGGCGCCGGCATCGTCGCCGACAGCGATCCCGCCTACGAACAGCGCGAATGCGAGGCCAAGGCGCGCGCGCTCGTCGCCGCCGCGGGGGAGGCGGTGCGGCTGGCCGGCGAGGGCCGGTTCGGACAATAGCGGCCGCACCGACCCGGACGAGCGGTTGACAGGGTGCCCGTTGACCTTTTCGCTACAGCGACGGCGGTGGCGGATCGGCGGGGCTCGCGGCCTGGACGAAGATGCATGCGGAGCTGAGCTGCGGGCTTGCGCCAGCTACAACGGCAGACGTGCGAGACGTTCCCTGCACGCCAGATTAACCGAGCGTTCTCCGCGCGTTCAGCCGGCTTCCGCTACGAATCGCGCAACTGGTCGGAGGCGTCATGCGTATCGGCCAGCGCGGACGGAGAATTGAGATGAAGAGCATGGTCAAGAAGGCTGTCGCCGGGCTCGTTGCCACCGCGGCGCTGGTTGGTGCGGTCGCGGCCCCGGCAGAGGCACGCGGCTATTATGGTGGTGGCTACGGCTACGGCTACCATCATTATCACGGCGGCATCGGCCGCGGCGGCGCAGCGGTGCTGGGCGGCATCGCCGGCCTGGCCGTCGGCGCCGCGATCGCCTCGCCGCATTACGGCTATGGCGGCGGGTACGGTCCGCCGCGCGGCTATTACGGCGGCGGCGGCGGTGGCTATGGCTACGGCGGCAATGGCTACGGCGTCGGCTATTACGAGCCATGCCGCCCGAACGTGGTCTTCGATCCCTATATAGGGGAATATGTCCGCGCCCGCGGCTGCTACTGACGCCTGACTGCAGAGGGGCGGCACGTGCCGCCCCTCTTCTCTCGCGACGGGTTCAATTCGCGCCGGAATCGTCTATCTGCGGGCGCATGATCCTCGTCGTCGACAATTATGACAGCTTCACCTGGAACCTGGTGCATTATCTCCGGGAGCTGGGTCCGCTCGTAGAGGTCGTCCGTAACGACGCGATCTCCGTCGGCCAGGCGATGACCTCGGGTGCCGACGCCTTCCTGATATCGCCCGGACCCTGCACGCCCAACGAGGCCGGCATCAGCCTCGACCTCGCCGCCGCCTGCGCGGAAGCGGGCCGGCCATTGCTCGGCGTTTGCCTCGGCCACCAGGCGATCGGCCAGCATTTCGGCGGACAGGTCGTGCGTGCGGCGGAACTCATGCATGGCAAGACCTGCCCGGTGATCCACGACGGCACCGGCCTGTTCGAGGGACTGCCGAGCCCGTTCACCGCCACCCGCTATCATTCGCTCATCGTGCCCGAGGCGAGCCTGCCCGAGGATCTCGTCGTCAACGCGCGCGCGCCCGACGGCACCGTCATGGGCGTCCGCCACGCGACGCTCCCGATCCACGGCGTGCAGTTCCACCCGGAGAGCATCGCCACCGAGCACGGCCACGCCCTCCTCGCCAATTTCCTGCGGATCGCCGGTGTGCCGGTGATCGAGCGGGCATGACCACGCTCGCCCTCCTGCCGGACGCGTCCACCCCGCTCGACCATGCCACCGCCGAGCAGGCCTTCGCCGACATGCTCGACGGCAAGGTGCCCGACGAGGCGGTCGCCACCTTCCTGGCAACGATGGCCGAGCGCGACGAGACCAGCGTCGAGATCGCGGCGGCGGCGCGGGTGCTCCGCGCACGCATGATCCCGGTGTCCGCGCCCGAGGGCACGATCGATGTCTGCGGCACCGGCGGCGACGGCAGCCACAGCCTCAACATCTCGACCGCGGTGGCGATCGTCGTCGCCGCCTGCGGCGTGCCGGTCGCCAAGCACGGCAACCGCGCCGCTTCCAGCAAGGCCGGCGCCGCCGACACGCTGGAGGCGCTCGGCCTCGATCTCGATCGCGCCTCGGCGACTGCCGAGGAGAGCCTCGCCGAGATCGGCCTCGCCTTCCTCTTCGCGCAGACCCATCATCCCGCGCTCGGCCGGCTCGCCGGGGTGCGCCGCGCGATCGGCCGGCGCACGATCTTCAACCTGATCGGCCCGATCGCCAACCCGGCGCGCGTCACGCGCCAGCTGATCGGCGTCGCCCGCCCCGATTATCTCTCCACCTATGCCGAGGCGATCGAGCTCGTCGGCGTCGAGGCGGCGATGGTCGTCTCCGGCGACGAGCCGCTCGACGAGCTCTCGATCGGCGGCCCGAGCTCGTTGATCCGGATCGGCGCGTGCGGCAGCGGCGAAGCGCGGATCGTGCCCGAGGATGCCGGCCTGCCCCGCCACCCGCTGAGCGCGCTGCGCGGCGGCGATGCCGCGGCCAACGCCGCCGCGCTCCGCCGCCTGCTGCAGGGAGAGGAGAGCGCGTATCGCGACGCCGTCCTCCTCAACGCCGCCGCCGCGCTGATCGTGGCCGGCCGGGCCACCGGCTGGCACGACGGCGTCGAGGAAGCCGCGGAAGTGCTCGACAACGGCCTGGCGAACGCGCTCCTCGATTGCTGGATCCGCTTCTAGATGAACAAGCTCGACGAGATCTGCGCAGCGAAGCGGGATCATGTCGCGCGCCGCAAGGCCGAGGTGACGGTCGCCGCGCTGGAGGCGCGCGCGCGCGCGCAGTCGGCGCCGCGCGGCTTCCGTGCCGGGCTCGACGCTAAGGTCGCGGCCGGTGGCTACGGACTGATCGCCGAGGTCAAGAAGGCATCGCCGTCCAAGGGACTGATCCGCGCCGACTTCGACCCGCCGGCGCATGCCCGCGCCTATGAAGCCGCCGGCGCCGCCTGCCTCTCGGTGCTGACCGACGCCCCCTATTTCCAGGGTGCCGACGCCTATCTCGAGGCATCTCGCGCCGCCGTCGCCCTCCCGTGCCTGCGCAAGGACTTTCTCGTCGATCCCTGGCAGGTCGCCGAATCGCGCGCGCTGGGCGCGGACGCCATCCTGATCATCGTCGCCGCTCTTGACGACGGCGCGATGGCCGAGATCGAGGCCGCCGCGATCGAGCATGGCATGGACGCGCTTGTCGAGGTCCACGACGCCGCCGAACTCGCCCGCGCGCTCCGCCTCCGCTCGCGGCTGATCGGCGTCAACAATCGCGACCTGCGCGATTTCTCGGTCGATTTCGCGCGCACCTACGATCTCGTCGGGCAGGCGCCGCCCGGCTGCACCTTCGTCGCCGAGAGCGGGCTCGGATCGAAGACCGATCTCGACGCCATGGCCGGTCACGGCGTCCGCTGCTTCCTCGTCGGCGAATCGCTAATGCGCCAGCCGGATGTCGAGGCGGCGACGCGCGCGCTGCTGACCGGCGGATGACCGGCCTCACCCATCTCGATGCGGACGGCGCCGCCCGCATGGTCGACGTCTCGACCAAGGCGGCGACGACGCGGGAAGCCACCGCCGCCGGCCGCATCGCGATGTCGGGCGAGGCAGCCGACGCGATCCGTGCCGGCTCGGTCAAGAAGGGCGACGTGCTCGCCGTCGCCCGCGTCGCCGGGATCATGGCGGCCAAGAAGACCGCCGACCTGATCCCGCTCTGCCACCCGCTGCCGATCGCCGGCGTGACGCTCGATCTCGCCCTGGATGACTGCGGCGTCACCGCCACCGCAACGGTACGGACCACGCACAACACCGGCGTCGAGATGGAGGCGCTGGCCGCCGTTTCGGTCGCGCTGCTCACCGTCTACGACATGGCCAAGGCGCTCGACCGGGCGATGACGATCGGCGACGTCCGCCTCCTCGCCAAGTCCGGCGGCCGGTCCGGCGACTATCGGGCGAGCCGATGAGCCTGCTCTCCGTCGCCGACGCGCAGGCGCGGATCGCCGCGCTCGCCATCCTCGTGCCGGTCGAGACGGTGCCGCTGGCGGACGCCGCCGGGCGCTGGGCCGCCGCCGACATCGCCGCCGGGCGCACCCAGCCCGCCGCCGACCTCTCGGCGATGGACGGCTACGCGATCCGCTTCGCCGAGCTGCCGGGGCCATGGACGGTGGTCGGCGAAAGTGCCGCCGGCGGCGGGCTGGGCCTGACCGTCGCGCCCGGCGAGGCGACGCGGATCTTTACCGGCGCACCGCTGCCCACGGGTGCCGACACGATCCTGGTGCAGGAGGAAGCGGCCCGTGACGGCGTCGGCTTGATGCTCGCCGGCGAGGGACCGCCCGGCCATGGCGCGCATATCCGCACCGCCGGCAGCGATTTCACGGCGGGCACGGTACTGGTACGGACCGGCGAGCGGCTAACGCCAGCGCGGATCGCGCTCGCCGCGATCGGCGGCCATGGCACGCTGGCGGTCCGCCGTCCGGTCCGGGTCGTGCTCCTCTCCACCGGCGACGAACTCGTGCCGCCCGGCGCGCCGGTTACGGGCGTGCAACTCCCCGCTTCGAATGCGCCGATGCTCGCCGCGCTCCTCGCCGACCTGCCGGTGGAGGTGATCGACGGCGGCATCGTCCCGGACCGGCTCGACACGCTCGCCGCCGCCTTCCGCAGCGCCGCCGCCCGCGCCGACGTGATCGTCACCACCGGCGGCGCCTCGGTGGGTGACCATGATCTCGTCCGCCCCGCGCTCGAGGCGGCGGGCGCCGGCATCGATTTCTGGCGGATCGCGATGAAGCCGGGCAAGCCGCTTATGGCCGGCCGGCTCGACGATGCGATTGTCCTCGGCC
>CAXTTP010000185.1:0-5857 GCA_964247195.1 uncultured Sphingomonadaceae bacterium | reverse complement strand
CGCCGCCAGCCCATCGGAACTGGGCACGACGCTTTCGGCACTCCTAAAGGGTTGAGACGCGCGTCGCCGCGGGCCCAGGAGCCCGCTGCCTGTCAACAGAGTCTGATTTGCTGTTGGAGCAGTCCGCGATATAAGCTGAGCCCAGAGGCGGCTGCTCAAGCCGCTCTTCAGGAGAGCCAGACATTGCGCTGCATTTCGACGATCGATGTCCAGACCCGGCTCGATGCCCAGGAACTGCTCAACCGCTTTTGCCATGCGATCGACCATCAGGACCGGGCCGCCTGGCTGTCGCTCTTCGCGCCGGGCGCGCGGTATGACTCGGGCTATCTGGGTTCGTTCGCGACGGAGGAGGAGATCGGGTCGATTCCAGCGCTGGTCGGCACCAAGGGGCGCGGTACGTGGCGGCACCATTTCACCAACCTCATCCTCGACCGGATGAACGATCGGCGCCATCTCATCGGCAAGGCGTTTCTGACGACCCGGGACTGTGGCCAGATCGGCGAGCCGGTCCGCTTTTCGGACTGCACCATCGAACTGAAACTCGGTCGCCATTGGCAGATCCTGCGTTTTAAGGCGACTCTGGTCGGCCCGAATCCGCCTGAGGACCGCATTGCTGACCCAGTGTCGCCCGCCGCAGCGGCGAACGCTTACGCCTAGGCCGGGCGCGCGGGCAGCATCCGCGTGCCGCCTGCGCGACTAGTCGGCGGCGCGTCGCCGCTAAATCGGGGCTGCTGGCGCGGAAAGTAATTTCTACATGTCGCTGTGCGCGACCGCTGCTATCGCGGCCATCGGGGAATGCCCGGCGCGAGGAGAGATGAGGCGGTGGTGATCACGCAGGATCTGGTCGACGCGTTGCTGGCGGTGACGGTGGAGGCGGGGCAGGCCATCCTCACCCGCCGCGCCGAGGGCGTCACCGCCGAGCGCAAGGCTGACCGATCGCTCGTCTCCGCCGCGGACCGCGACGCGGAGACGCTTATCCTGGCCGTACTTGCCCGAGTCGCGCCGCTCGTGCCCGTCGTCGCGGAGGAAGAGAGCGCGGCCGGGCGCCAACCGGCCGTGGTCGCGCGGTTCTTCCTCGTCGATCCGCTCGACGGCACGAAGGAATTCCTCAGCGGCGGCGACGACTTCACCGTCAACATCGCGCTCGTCGTCTCCGGCGCGCCCGTCTTCGGCATCGTCCATGCTCCGGCATCCGGCTCGATCCATTGGGGCGATGTCGCTGCCGGGGAGGCGTGGCGGGCGCCGGTCGACGGCAACGCGATCGGCGCGCCGGTCCGGATCGGCTGTGCATCCTGCCAGACGCCGCTGCGCGCGGTTGCCTCGAAGAGCCACGCCACGCCGGAAACGGAAGCCTATCTCACGCATTGCGAAGCGGGCGATCGGCTGTCGGTCGGCTCGTCGCTGAAATTCGTGTTGCTGGCGGAGGGCAAGGCCGACCTCTACCCGCGCGCCGGACCGACGATGGAATGGGATACGGCGGCGGGCGATGCGGTGCTGCGCGCGGCCGGCGGCATGACGTTCGGCTTAGACGGCGCGCCGCTCACCTATGGCAAGCCGCATTATTTCAACCCCGGCTTCGTCGCCACCGGCGGCGGTCTGACGGTGCCCGCGCTCGGACCGTTCTACCCTGACCGGCAAACCGCACCGGGAGCGCACGCATGACCGTTCTCACGCATCTCGAGCGTCTGGAGGCGGAGAGCATTCATATCCTCCGCGAGGTCGTGGCGGAGGCCGAACGGCCGGTGATGCTGTATTCGGTGGGCAAGGATTCGGCGGTGATGCTGCATCTGGCACGGAAGGCATTCTACCCGTCGCCGCCGCCATTCCCGCTGCTCCACGTCGATACGACGTGGAAGTTCAAGGCGATGTACGAGCTGAGGGATCGGATGGCGCGCGAGAGCGGCATGGAGCTCCTCGTCTACAGGAACCCCGAGGCGCAGGAGCGGGGGATCAACCCGTTCGATCACGGCCCGCTCCACACCGACATGTGGAAGACCGAGGGGCTGAAGCAGGCGCTCGACAAATATGGCTTCGACGCGGCGTTCGGCGGCGCCCGGCGGGACGAGGAGAAGAGCCGCGCCAAGGAGCGCATCTTCTCCTTCCGCACTGCCAGCCACGGCTGGGATCCGAAGAACCAGCGCCCCGAGCTGTGGAACCTCTACAATGCAAGGAAGGCCAAGGGCGAGAGCATCCGGGTGTTCCCGATCTCGAACTGGACCGAGCTCGATATCTGGCAGTACATCCAGCTCGAGGACGTGCCGATCGTGCCGCTCTACTTCGCCGCGAAGCGGCCGACCGTGGTGCGCGACGGCATGCTGCTGATGGTCGACGACGAGCGCTTTCCGCTCGAGCCTGGCGAGACGCCGGTCGACCGCTCGATCCGCTTCCGCACGCTCGGCTGCTATCCGCTGACCGGCGCGGTCGAGAGCGAGGCGGCGACGCTGCCGCAGGTGATTCAGGAGATGCTGCTCACCACCACTTCGGAGCGGCAGGGCCGGACGATCGACAAGGATGCCGGCGGCGCCGGCATGGAGAAGAAGAAGCAGGAGGGGTATTTCTGATGGCGACGACCGCGCCGACGCCGGACAGCGCCTATCAGGTGGACGCCCTCGTCGCCGAGGACATCGACGCGTATCTCGACCGGCACCAGCACAAGACGATGCTGCGCTTCATCACCTGCGGTTCGGTGGACGACGGCAAGTCGACGCTGATCGGGCGGCTGCTTTACGATTCGAAGATGATCTTCGAGGATCAGCTCGCCGCGCTCGAGGCGGATTCCAAGCGGGTCGGCACGCAAGGAGGCGAGATCGACTTCGCGTTGCTGGTCGACGGCCTCGCCGCCGAGCGCGAGCAGGGCATCACGATCGACGTCGCCTACCGCTTCTTCGCGACGGACAGGCGCAAGTTCATCGTCGCCGACACGCCGGGGCACGAGCAATATACGCGCAATATGGTGACCGGCGCGTCGACCGCCGACCTCGCCGTGATCCTGATCGACGCGCGCAAGGGCGTGCTGACGCAGACGCGGCGGCACAGCTATCTCGCGCACCTGATCGGGATCCGCAACCTAGTGCTGGCGGTCAACAAGATGGACCTCGTCGGCTACGACCAGACCGTCTACGACGCGATCGTCGCCGATTATGGTGCGTTTGCGGCATCGATCGGCATCGCCGCCTTCACGCCGATGCCGATCTCCGGCTTCAAGGGCGACAACATCACCGCCGTCTCGCCCAACATGCCCTGGTATCAGGGGCCGGCGCTGATGGAGCATCTCGAGACGGTCGAGGTCGATCAGGTCGCCGATCAGCTCAAGCCGTTCCGCATGCCGGTGCAATGGGTCAACCGGCCCAATCTCGACTTCCGCGGCTTTTCCGGCCTGATCGCGACCGGCACCGTCCATGTCGGAGACCCGGTGCGCGTGCTGCCCTCGGGCAAGACCTCGACGGTCGCGCGGATCGTGACGCTCGACGGCGATCTCGACCAGGCGGTCGCGGGCCGGTCGGTCACGCTCACCTTCAACGATGAGATCGACTGTTCGCGCGGCGACGTTATCGCGGTCGCCAGCGACCCGCCGCAGGTCGCCGACCAGTTCGAGGCGGCGGTCGTGTGGATGGCCGACGAGGAGATGCTGCCGGGCCGCCCCTACTGGCTCAAGCTCGCTACGCAGACGGTGACGGCGTCGCTCCAGGCGCCCAAATACCAGGTCAACGTCAACACGATGGAGCATCTGGCCGCCAAGACGCTGGATCTCAACGCGATCGGCATCGCCAACCTGTCGACCGACCGACCGCTGGTGTTCGAGCCCTATGCGGACAACCGGACGCTCGGCGGCTTCATCCTGATCGACAAGATCACCAACTCCACCGTCGGCGCCGGGATGCTGCACTTCTCCTTGCGTCGCGCACAGAACGTGCACTGGCAGCCGGTGGACGTCAGCCGCGAGCTTCATGCCAGCCTCAAGAACCAGAGACCGGCGGTGCTATGGTTCACTGGACTGTCCGGCGCGGGCAAGTCGACCATCGCCAATCTGGTCGAGAAGAAGCTCGTGCGGATGAACCGCCATACCTTCCTTCTCGACGGCGACAATGTCCGTCACGGCCTCAACCGGGACCTCGGCTTCACCGACGCCGACCGGGTCGAGAATATCCGCCGCATCGGCGAGGTGGCCCGGCTGATGACCGATGCCGGCCTGATCGTCATCACCGCGTTCATCTCGCCCTTCCGCGCCGAGCGCGCGATGGTCCGTAAGATGATGGCGCCCGGCGAGTTCATCGAGATCCACGTCGACACGCCGCTCGCCGACGCCGAGGCGCGCGACGTGAAGGGCCTCTACGCCAAGGCGCGCGCCGGCGAGCTCAAGAACTTCACCGGCATCGACAGTCCCTACGAACCGCCCGAGGACGCCGAGATCCGCATCGACACCACCGGCATGACGCCCGACGAGGCGGCGGACGCCATCGTCGCCAGGCTGATCCCGTAAGCGGTTCGCCGCCTCGTTCGACCCGCCGGCTTCGAGAACATAACCGCGGCTGCGCGCGTGACCTCGACGATCAGGCGATACGGGCGAGGATCTGCCGCGCCTGCTTCAGATGCGGCGCGTCGACCATCCGGCCGTCGACGGTCAGCACGCCGGCGTCGGGCGCATTAGCGAACGCCTCGATCACCCGGCGCGCATGCGCCACCGCCTCGTCCGAGGGCGAGAAGGCCGCGTTGATGATCGGCACCTGGGCCGGATGGATGGCCATCATGCCGGTGAAGCCGTCCCGCGCGCCGCGCTCGGCATAGGCGCGCAGCCCGGCCGTATCGCGAAACTCGGGATAGACCGTCTCGATCGCCGGCACCCCCGCGGCATGGGCGCCGAACAGCGCCAGCGATCGCGCCATCTCCATCGGCGCGGTGTAGCGCCCATCCGCCTCGCGCGCGGTCGCCGCGCCGATCGCGGCGGGCAGATCCTCGGCACCCCAGGTGAGGCCGCACAGCCGGTCGCTCACGCCGCCATATTCGCCCAGCCGGAACAGCGCCGCCGGCGTTTCGGTCGCGATCGGCAGGATCCCGGCGGCGCGATCGCCTTCGCGCGAAAGCAGCTCGACGAGCAGCCGCAGCGAATTGGCGCCTTCGGCCTTGGGCAGCACGATCGCGTCGGGCGCAAGCCCGCGGATCGCGGTTACGTCGTCGGCGGCCAGCGGCCCTTGCAGCGGATTGATCCGGACGAACAGCCTCTTGCCGCCGCGTGGCGCCGCGAGCACCGCGGCCACCGCATCGCGCGCCATTCCCTTGCTGCCGGCGGCGACGGAGTCCTCGAGGTCGAGGATGACGATGTCGGCGCCGCTCTCCAGCGCCTTGGCGAAGCGTTCCGGTCGATCGCCCGGAACGAACAGGAGCGATCTCTGGCGCATCCTCGCGTCCTCAACAGTTCGAACCGTCCGACGGCGCCCCATGCCGCCGTCGCCGCCGCGCACGATATTCATGAGTCCCGCCGCGTCGGCAATCCGTTTGCCGATACCATGTTCGAAGTTTTGCAACTTTACAGTTGATTTCGCGCCTCCCGGCAGGGATGGCGGCTCAATCGAGCGATCCGTAGGGAACGCACGAAGGAGATTCGCGATGAAGGTGCTCGTGCCCGTTAAGCGGGTGATCGACTATAACGTTAAGCCACGGGTGAAGATGGACGGATCGGGCGTCGATCTGGCCAACGTGAAGATGTCGATGAACCCGTTCGACGAGATTGCGTTGGAAGAGGCGATCCGGCTGCGCGAAAAGGGCTCGGCGACCGAGATCGTGGCGATCTCGATCGGCGTGCAGAAGTGCCAAGAGACACTGCGCACGGCGCTGGCCATGGGCGCGGACCGCGCGATCC
>CAXTTP010000184.1:0-5902 GCA_964247195.1 uncultured Sphingomonadaceae bacterium | reverse complement strand
GGGTCGGGCCACCGTTCCCGGATCGCGGCGCGGGCGCCGTGCAGCGCATCGGCCAGTGCGCCCAGCGAGGCAGGGAGCAGCGCTTCGAGGCGCTGCCGCAGCGCCTTGGCGAGTCCGGCCGATGCGCCGCCGGTCGCGATCGCGACCAGCACCGGATCGCGGTCGACGATCGCCGGCAGGGTGAAGTCGCACAGCTCCGGCCGGTCGACGGCATTCACGAGGATCCCACGCGCCTTCAGCCGCGTCACCGCCGCCGCCGCCTCGTCCGCATGTTCGATCGCGACGATCGCCAGCGCGGCATCTTCCGCCTCACCGCAGATGCGCGCGCCCGCACGCTCCGCCAGCCGCCGCTTCGCGTCCGCCGCCTCGCCGTCGCCGAGCACGATGAGCGGCCGGCCGGCCATGCGGAGGAAGATCGGCAGGCTGTGCATCGGTCCGGCCGTTATAGCAGTGCGCCGGCCGCCGTCACGTCCCGGCTATGAAGGCCCGCACGGCGGGGCCGATGTCCGCCCGCGCGAGCGCGAGCGCGATGTTGGCCTGGACGAAGCCGGCCTTGTCCCCGCAATCGTAACGCTGGCCGTCGAAGGTGAAGCCGTGGAACGGCTGGGCGCCGATCAGCTGCGCCATCGCGTCGGTCAGCTGGATCTCGCCGCCGGCGCCCTTCTCCTGCCGTTCGAGGATGCGCATCACCTCGGGCTGGAGGATGTAGCGGCCGGGGATCATCAGGTTCGACGGCGCGCTGCCCCTGGCCGGCTTCTCGACCAGCGCCTTGACCTCGGTCAGCCGGCCGTCGCGCACGCCCGGCGAGATGATGCCATATTTGTCGGTCTCCGCCTCGGCCACCTCGAGCGCACCGATGACGTTGCCGCCGACCGTCGCGTAGGCGTCGACCATCTGCTTCATGAAGCCCGGCGTGCCGACCATCAGCTCGTCGGGCAGGAACACCGCGAACGGCTCGTCGCCGACGATGTCGCGCGCGCACCACACCGCATGGCCGAGACCGAGCGGCTCCTGCTGGCGGACATAGACGGGCGAGCCCGGCTTCTGGCGGATGCCCTCGATCAGCGCCAGGCTCTTGCCCCGCCCCTTCATCGTTGCCTCGAGCTCGTATGAGATGTCGAAATGGTCCTCCAGCGCGGACTTGCCGCGGCCGGTGACGAAGATGATCTGGTCGATGCCCGCTTCCAGCGCCTCTTCGACGGCATATTGGATCAGCGGCTTGTCGACGATCGTCAGCATCTCCTTCGGGATCGCCTTGGTGGCGGGAAGGAAACGGGTGCCGAGCCCGGCAACGGGAAAAACGGCCTTGCGGACTGGCTTCATGCGGTCTCCTGATCTTCCAGCCACGGCGGCAGCCGATCCGCGGCGATCAGCGCCTCCAGAGGTTGCCGCTCGCGCACTACCGCCCATTTGTCGCCATCGACCATGACTTCGGGCGTAAGCGCGCGGGAATTATAGGTGTTCGCCATCGTCGCGCCATAGGCGCCGGCGGTCATGAAGCAGACGCTGTCCCCCGCTAGGACAACGTCCATCGTCCGGTTGCGCGCGAAGGTGTCGCCGCTTTCGCAGATCGGCCCGACGATATGGGCGGTCGTGTGCTCGCCGCGCGGGACGACCGCGCGCACGTCGTGCCACGCATCGTACATGCTCGGGCGGATCAGGTCGTTCATGCCGGCGTCGACGACCACGAACGGGCTGGTCACGCCCGGCTTCACCCGGATCACGCGCGCGAGCAGGACGCCGGCATTGCCGACGATGACACGGCCCGGCTCGAACAGCAGCCGCACGTTCCAGCCGGCGGTCGTCTCGCGCACGATGTCGCCATACGCGGCCGGCAGCGGCGGCGCCGGGAGCGCGGGATCATAGGGCACGCCGAGGCCGCCGCCGAGGTCCGCCGTCAGGATCGCATGGCCCTCGGCGCGGAGTGCGGCGAGCATCTCGCCGATCCGGCGGAAGGCGGCACGCGACGGCGCCAGATCGGTGATCTGGCTGCCGATATGGACGGCGATGCCGCGGATCGCGAGACCGGGCAGGGCGCGGGCGCGCGCATAAGCGGCGATCGCGCGATCGAAGGCGACGCCGAACTTGTCCTCCGACTTGCCGGTCGAGATCTTGGCGTGGGTGCCGGCATCGACGTTCGGGTTGATGCGGAACGCGATCGGCGCCGAGCGGCCGAGCTTCGTCGCGACGGCGGAGAGCATTTCCGCCTCCGGCTCCGATTCGACGTTGAACTGGAAGATGCCTTCGGTGAGCGCCAGCGCCATCTCGTCGGCGGTCTTGCCGACGCCGGAGAAGACGATGCGGTCGGCCGGGATGCCGGCGGCACGCGCGCGCAGCAGCTCGCCTGCCGAAACGACGTCGGCGCCGAGCCCCAGCCGCGCCAGTGTCGCCAGCACCGCCTGATTGGGATTGGCCTTGACCGCGAACGCGATCAGCGGATCGCCCGTGCCGGTTCCCGCCACCGCCTCGCGGAAGACGCGGACATGACGCTCGATGGTGGCGGTCGCGTAGACATAGACCGGCGTGCCGACCGCGTCCGCGATCAGGGACAGCGGGACGTCCTCGGCGTGCATCGCGCCGTCCCGATATTGAAAATGGTCCAAGGCGAGCCTCAGCCCGGCGGCGGCAGGTCGAAGCGGTCGTCGGGCCGCTCCTCGGACTTCAGCAGCAATTCCTCGCTCCGCCCCGGGCGCTGCTGCGTCGTCGGGGTGAGGAGCTGGTCGACGGTCGGCTGCGTCGCCGCCATCGCCGGCTTGACCGGCAGCGACGCGCCCTCCGCCGGGTGCAGCGTCTCCTGCTTGCCGCAGCCGGCGAGGAGAAGCGGCAGAAGGGCGGCTGCGTAAATCCTCATGCCGCCTCCCCCAGCACCCCGCGCGCCTCGGCGATGCGGGCGCGGACCTGATCGGGGGCGGTGCCGCCGTGGCTGCGCCGGCTGGCCACCGACGCCTCGATCGAAAGCGCGTCGTAGATGCGCGCGTCGATGCGCGGATCGATCGCCTGCAGCGCGTCGAGCGGCAGCTCGGCGAGCGCGGCGCGCCGCTCCTCGGCGAGCTTCACCACCCGCCCGGTAATGTGGTGCGCCTCGCGGAACGGCACGTCGGCCACCCGCACCAGCCAGTCGGCAAGGTCGGTCGCGGTCGAGAAACCCGATTCGGCGGCGGCGCGCATGCGATCGCAGCGGAAGGCGATGGTGGCCACCATCCCGGTCATTGCCGCGACAGACAGTGCGAGCAGGTCGTGCGCCTCGAAGACCGGCGGCTTGTCGTCCTGCATGTCCTTCGAATAAGCGAGCGGCAGGCCTTTCATCGTCATCGTCAGCGCCATCATGCAGCCGGCGATCCGCCCCGAATGGCCGCGCACCAGTTCGGCGGCATCGGGATTGCGCTTCTGCGGCATGATCGACGAGCCGGTCGAGTAGGCGTCGGGCAGCGTCACGAAGCCATAAGGCTGGCTCGCCCACAGGATGATTTCCTCGGCGAGCCGGGACAGGTGCAGCGCGCACTGCGTCGCCGCCATCAGGTAATCGAGCGCGAAGTCGCGGTCGGAGACCGAATCGAGCGAGTTGGCGGTCGGCCGGTCGAAGCCCAGCGCCTCAGCCGTCGCGTGCCGGTCGATCGGGAAGCCGGTGCCGGCCAGCGCGGCGCTGCCGAGCGGGCATTCGTTGAGCCGCCGCCGCGCGTCGGCGAAGCGCGATCGATCGCGGCGGATCATCTCGTAATAGGCCATCAGGTGATGGCCAAGCGTGACCGGCTGGGCGACCTGGAGATGGGTAAAGCCGGGCATCACGCTCGGCGCGTGCTCCTCGGCGCGTGCCACCAGCGCCTGCTGGAGCGCGGCGAGGCCGGCATCGACCGCGTCGATCGCATCGCGCACCCACAGCCGGAAATCGGTCGCAACCTGGTCGTTGCGCGAGCGCGCGGTGTGGAGGCGGCCCGCGGCCGGCCCGATCAGCTCGGCGAGCCGGCGCTCGGTCGCCATGTGGATGTCCTCGAGTGCGAGGTCCTCGGTGACGCCGTTTGCGGCATATTCGGCGGCGACCTGCTCCAGTCCCGCGCCGATGCTGGCTGCATCGGCGGCCGAGACGATGCCCTGTGCGCCGAGCATCTCGACATGCGCGCGCGAACCGGCGATATCCTGCCGCCACAGCCGCTTGTCGAAGGGAATCGAGGCGTTGATCTCGCGCATCACCGCTGCCGGCCCCTCGGCGAAGCGGCCGCCCCACATCAGATTGGAATCACCGTTGCGGCCGCTGATCGCCCTGCTCCTCGCCCTTCCGATCGCCGGCTGCGATAAGCCGAAGCCCGCGCAGCCGCAAGCCGACGCGGCCACTCCGCAGGAGGCGATCGGCAAGGTCGACGTCTCGACGCGCGGCACGGCCGCACCGGCGATCCCCTTCCTCGGCCCGGACGGCGGGCCGGCGACGCTCGCTTCGTTCCGCGGCAAGCCGCTGATGGTCAACCTTTGGGCGACCTGGTGCGCGCCCTGCGTTTCCGAGATGCCGACCCTCGACGCGCTCGCCGGGCGCGAGCAGGACCGGTTCCGCCTGGTCGTGATCAGCCAGGATCTCGCCGGCAAGAAGGAGGTCGATCCGTTCTTCGCCAAGAACCGGTTCGCCCACCTCCAGCCCTATCTCGACAAGCAGAACGTGCTGATGGCCGCGCTCAAGACCGACACCTTGCCGACGACCGTCTTCTACGACGCCGCCGGCAGGGAGCAGTGGCGCGTGTCCGGCGCGATGGACTGGAACGGCGAGCGGGCGAAGACCCTCATCGAGGGCGCGCTGAACCCACCGGGGAAGGGCTGAGCGGCCAAGCCGCGCTTGGCGGGGGTCGCTTCGATCTTGCTCGCGGTAACGGTGGGGCCGGTCTAGCGTTACGCCCGGAACGTCCCCCTTGGAGAGCCGTCGGATGAAAGCTTCCACCACCGTCGCGCTGGCGTTCGCCGCCGCGCTCCTAACGTCCAAGGCCGGGGCGGCGCCCGCGCCCCAGGTCCAGATCGCGACCATCGACGATCTCGCCAAGCCGCTGCCGCTGCCCTATGACGAGGCCGCCAACGCCGATGCGAAGGTTGCAGCCGCCAAGGCGCAGGCCGGCCGCACCGGCAAGAAGCTGCTGATCGATCTCGGCGGCAACTGGTGCCCCGATTGCCGCGTGCTTGCCGGCATCATGCGCATCCCCGAGGTGAAGGCGTTCGTCGCGAAGCATTACGAGGTGGTGACGGTCGACGTCGGCCGCTTCGACAAGAACGGCCAGGTTGCCGCGCACTACGGCATCACGGGCCGGCTCGCCGGCGTGCCTGCGGTGCTGGTGGTCGATCCGAAGACCGACCGGTTGATCAATGCCGGCCACATCACCGCGCTCTCGGACGCGCGTCACATGACGCCGCAGGCGCTAGCCGATTGGCTGGCGCAGTGGGTGTAGGCGGTCTCAGTCGCGCAGCAGCTCGTTGATCGCGGTCTTGGCGCGGGTCTGCGCGTCGACCCGCTTGACGATCACCGCGCAGGCGAGGCTCGGGCCCGGCGTCCCGTCGGGCAGCGGCTTGCCCGGCAGCGCGCCCGGCACGACCACCGAATAGGCCGGCACCCGGCCCACGAAGACCTCGCCGGTCGCGCGGTCGACGATCTTGCTGGTGGAGGAGAGGAACACCCCCATCGCCAGCACCGCGCCGCGCTCGACGATCACCCCCTCGACCACCTCGGAGCGGGCGCCGATGAAGCAATCGTCCTCGATCACCACCGGGTTCGCCTGCAGCGGCTCGAGCACGCCGCCGATGCCGACGCCGCCCGAGAGGTGGACGTTGGCGCCGATCTGCGCGCAACTGCCCACCGTCGCCCAGGTATCGACCATCGTCCCCGCCCCGACATGGGCGCCGCTGTTGACGAAGCTCGGCATCAGCACGACGC
>CAXTTP010000183.1:0-5910 GCA_964247195.1 uncultured Sphingomonadaceae bacterium | reverse complement strand
GACCAGGGCGGTCGCCCGCACCGGCACGCCGCCCTCATATTGCAGCGTCACCTGGCTCTTCGCGTCAGGCTCGAGGAAGTCGACCGTCCCGGCGTGCCGGTCCTCGGCCATCTTCTCGAGGATGCGGTGCGAGTAATAGAGCGTGGCGGGCAGGTAGTCGGGCGTCTCGTCGGTCGCGTAGCCGAACATGATGCCCTGGTCGCCGGCGCCCTCGTCCTTGTTGCCCCCCGAATCGACGCCCTGCGCGATGTGCGCGGACTGGGCGTGGAGGTTGTTCTGGAATTCGGCGGTCTGCCAGTGGAAGCCGTCCTGTTCGTAGCCGATCCGCTTCACCGCGCCGCGCGCCGCCGCCTCGATCCGGTTCTTCCCTTCCTCGGTGAGCACGCCGTTCTCGTCGATGATCGCGCGGTCCGACGAGCGCACCTCGCCGGACAGGATGATCTTCTGCGTCGTCACCATCGTCTCGCAGGCGACCCGCGCCTCGGGATCGGTCGCCAGGAACAGGTCGACCACCGCATCGGAAATCTGATCCGCAACCTTGTCGGGATGGCCCTCGGAGACGCTCTCGGACGTGAAGAGATAATCGCTGCGCATCGTTCCGATGTTCCTCTTGGCGGGTTCGGGCCAGCCCCGTGCCGGCGCTGATATAAAGCTTTCCTTATGTCTTAGCGGCGCGCGCGAGAGAGTGCAATTGAGGCTACAACCAGAAAAGCGGCGAGGAGGAAGGAGAGGATGTTGCCAAACCGCGCGAACGCGGTCGGCGGGGCAGGGGCCGGGAACGGCCAGTCGATCGCGCCCGCCCGGTGCCGCGGGATCGTCGCAAGCAGCGCACCGTTCGGACCGATCACCGCCGAAATGCCGTTCGGCGTCGAGCGCACGATCGTCATCCCCTCCTCGATCGCGCGCAGCCGCGCCTGTGCGAGGTGCTGCGGTGGCCCCCAGGCCCCGAACCAGGCGTCGTTCGACGGGTTGAACAGCAGGGCAGGGCGGTGCGCGCGATCGATCACGTGGCCGGGAAAGATGATCTCGTAGCAGAGCTGGAGGCCGACCATGCCGAAGCCGTGCAGCGCGAAGCTGCGCGGACCGGGCCCGGACCAGAAATCCACATCCCCCGGCACCAGCCGCGACAGGCCGATCGCCGAGAGCAGCGGCCGCATCGGCAGATATTCGCCATACGGCACGAGATGCGCCTTGTCGTAGCGGCCGATCAGCCGGGCGGCCGGATCGAGCGCGAACACGCTGTTGCGCGCGGCGACGACATGGCCGTCCTCGCCCCATTCCAGCGCGACGCCGCCGGTGAGCAATATGTCGCGTGGCCCGAGCAGGCGGGAAAGGCGCGCGCGCGCCCAGGGCTCCTCCTCCAGATAGTCGGGCACCGCCGCCTCGGGCCACAGGATCAGCCGCGCCGCCTTGGTAGGCGTGCCGGTGAGCGCCGCGAGGTTCTGGAACAGCCGCGGCGAATAGCCGCGCTCGTCGCGTTCCGACTGGCCGATGTTCGGCTGGACGATACGCATCCTTGCGCCGTTCGGTGTAGGCGCCAGCGCCGCAGGCAGTAGGAGCCCGGCGAGCGGCAGCAGGATCACCGGCGCCAGGAACGTCGCCACCAGCTGCCACCGCCGCGGCGCCGCGACGAGCAGCAGCCCGGCCCAGAGCGCGAACAATCCCGAGAGGCCGAACGTGCCGATCCATCGCGCTAGCCACGCGCCGCCCACCGGCAGCCACGCCGCCGCCAGCGGGTTCCAGGCGAAGCCGGTGAACATCGTCGCGCGCAGCCATTCGGTGACGATCCACGCGGCCGCGAACAGCAGCGCCAGCCGCAACGGATCGCCACGCCCCCAGCGCCAGGCGAGCCCGGCCGCGGCGGCGGGGTAGACGGAGAGGTAGATCGAAAGCAGCACGACCGCGATCCAGCCGAGCCAGGCCGGCATCGCGGCCTGATAGGTGAACGCGGTTGCGATCCAGTTCAGCCCCAGCGTGAAATGGCCGAGTCCGAACCCCCAGCCGAGGAGGAGCGCACGGCGCAGCGTCGTCGCCTCGCGCAGCATCGCCAGGAGGCCCACGATGGCGAACAGTGTCAGCGGCCAGAGATCGAGCGGCGCGAAGCCGACTGCGGAGACGAGCCCGGCGGCGATGGCGAGGGGCAGCCGGGGCAGGGTGCGCATGGGCGGTGCTGGTAGAGGCTGCGCGGGCGGCATGGAATAGGCTATATGGAATGGGCTATGCCGTCGCGATGACCGAGCTTCGCCCCTTCCACATCGCCTTTCCCGTCCACGATCTCGCCGCGGCGCGGCGCTTCTATGGCGGGCTGCTCGGCTGCCCGGAGGGGCGCAGCGCGCCGGAATGGGTCGACTTCGACCTGTTCGGCCACCAGATCGTCGCCCACCTGAAGCCCGGCATGAACGCAGCGAACGCCGACGCCGTCTCTAACGCGGTCGACGGCCATGACGTGCCCGTGCCGCATTTCGGGGTGGTGCTCGCGATGGCGGACTGGCAGGCGCTCGCCGATCGATTGGCGGCGGGCGGCGTCGAGTTCGGTATTGCCCCGCATGTCCGTTTCCGCGGCCAGCCGGGCGAGCAGGCGACGATGTTCTTCCGCGACCCGTCCGGCAATGCGCTCGAGTTCAAGGCGTTCGCTGACCTGTCGCAGCTCTTCGCTACCGAGTGGCGGGGGCCTACTTCGCCGCGCTCACCCGCCACACGCTGTTGCCGACGTCGTCCGCCACCAGCAGCGATCCGGTCTTGTCGATCTGCACGCCGACCGGACGGCCCTGCGCCCGTTCCTCCTTGTCGAGGAAGCCGGTCAGCACGTCGACCGGCTTGCCGGCCGGCTGGCCCTTGGCGGTGAACGGCACGAATATCACCTTGTAGCCCGATTTGGGCTTGCGGTTCCACGATCCGTGCTGGCCGATGAAGGCGCCGCTCGCGAACCGCGGTCCGAGCGTCTCGCCGGCGGCAAAGGTGAGGCCCAGCGAGGCGGTGTGCGGCCCAAGCGCATAATCCGGGCGGATCACATATTCCCTGAGATCGTCGTTGGTCGGCTGGACCCGGGCATCGACATAGCCACCCCAGTAGAACCACGGCCAACCGTAGAAGCCGCCGAACTGCACGCTGGTCAGATAGTCGGGCACGATATCCGATCCGAGCTCGTCGCGCTCGTTGGCGACCGTCCAGAGCTGCTTGCTGGTCGGCTCCCATGCCATCCCGTTGGGATTGCGGATGCCATAGGCATAGATGCGATGGTCGGCAGTCTTCGGATCGACCTCCCAGATCGCAGCGCGGCCCGTCTCGGCCTCCATGCCGTTTTCACCGATATTGCTGTTCGAGCCGACCGACACGTACAGCCGCGAGCCGTCGGCATTGGCGACGACGTTCTTGACCCAGTGATGGTTGATCGGGCCGCCAGGCAGGTCGATCACCTTCACCGGCGTCGCCGCGATCTTCGTTTCGCCGAGCTTGAACGGCACCCGCAGCAGCGCGTCGGTATCGGCGATGTAGAGCTGGTCGCCGACCAGTGCCATGCCCACGGGGGAGTTGAGCCCGCCGATCAGGACCGACCGCGTCTCGGCAATGCCGTCGCCGTCCGCGTCGCGCAACAGGGTGATGCGGTTGGCGCTGGGATGGCTGCCGGAGCCCGCGATGCCCATCACCAGCCGCTCGATCCGGTCGCTGAGCTTGCGGTGGTCGCCCGGCTTCGGCGGCGCATCCGCCTCGGCGACGAGCACGTCGCCGTTCGGCAGCGCCAGCAGCCAGCGCGGATGCTGGAGGCCGGTTGCGAACGCGTTGACCTTCAGGCCGGGCGCGGCGACCGGCGTCGCGTCGTCCTTCCAGCCCACCGCCTTGGCGATGTTGATCGTCGGCACCAGCGGCGTATTCGGATCGGTGATGTTCGGCTTGGTGCCCATCACTGCCTCGACCGGCAGCTTCGCCTGGCCGCTCTGCCGGATCAGGATCCAGCCGCCGATCGCGGCCACCAGCAGCAGCACGACCACACCGATCAGGATCCGCTTCCACATCGCCATGCGCTCAGCCCTCCGCCGCCGACGCGGTGACCTGCGGCGGATGGAGCCGGAGCCGCGTCACCCGCTTCGCATCGGCCTCGAGTACTTCAAGGCGCCAGCCGCTCGCATGTTCCACGATCTCGCCGCGCTGCGGCACGTGGCCCGCTAGCACCGAAGCGAGGCCGCCGAGCGTGTCGATATCCTCCTCGATCTCGGCGAGGCGCCGGTCGATGAGCGCGCCGGCCTCGTCGAGCTCGGTACGCGCGTCCGCCTCCCACACGCCGTCGTCGAGCGCGACGAGCCCGGCCTCGGCCTCCTCGTCATGCTCGTCCTCGATCTCGCCGACGATCTCCTCGACGAGGTCTTCGATCGTGACCAGCCGCTCGGTGCCGGTATATTCGTCGAGGACGATGGCGAGGTGGGTGCGCGTCGCCCGCATCTCGGCGAGCAGGTCGAGCACGCCCATCGACTGCGGCACGTAGCGCGGCTCGCGGATCAGCGGCCCGAGATCGTCCGGCGGCGGCCCGCCCTCCGCCAGGATCGCGAACACGTCCTTGACATGGATCATGCCGACCACCTCGTCGAGGCTGCCACGATAGACCGGCAGGCGACTGTGCCCGGCATCGGCGAAGGTCGCGACGAGGTCGGCGAAGCTGATCGTCTCGGGCACCGCGATGATGTCCGCGCGCGGCACGCCGACGCGGCCGACGGTGCGCTCGCCGAAGTGGAGCAGGTTGCGCAGCATCTGTCGCTCGACGGACGACAGGTCGCCGGTCGAGGTCTCCGCCTCGCCCTCATGCTCGTCGATGGCTTCCTCGATCTGGTCGCGCAGGCTCGGCTCGTTGTCCTCGCCGAAGATCAGGCCGCGCAGGCCACGCCAGAGGCGGCCGCTGCCGCCCTGGCCGGTGTCGGTGCTACTGGAATCGTCAGGCATGTCCGGTTCGGCGGGCCCCCTTCGCCCTCAGTCGTCGATCGCATAGGGATCGTCGATCCCCAGCGTGGCGAGGGCGGCGCGCTCGATCGCCTCCATCGCGTCGCCGTCGACGTCTCCCTCATGGTCATAGCCTAGCAAATGCAGCATGCCGTGGACAATCAAATGGGTTGCATGTGTCTCGATGGCGATACCCTTGGCTGCCGCCTCGGTCGCGCAGACGCCGTGGGCGAGCACGATGTCGCCCAGCAGCACCTCGCCGTCGTCGCTGTTCGACATCGTATCGAGCAGGTCGTTCTGGACCATCGGGAAGGAGAGCACGTTGGTCGGCTTGTCCTTGCCGCGATAGTGCGCGTTGAGCTCGTGCACCTCGTCGTCGCCGGTCAGCTTGACTGAGACCTCCGCGCCGAAGCGGGCGTCCGCCATCCAGCCGTGCGGACTGGCTTTCAGCGCCGCCGACACCGCCGCATCCGCGACGCCCTGCCAGTCGGTGCCGTTCGGCCAGCCGTCGCAAACGTCGACCGCAACCTCAATCATCGCGGCCCTCATAGGCTTCGACGATCCGGCCGACGATCGGATGGCGCACGACGTCGCCGACGCCGAAGCGGATCGTGCCGATGCCCTCGATCCCCTCCAGCCGGGCGACGGCGTCGGCGAGACCGGATTTGCCGGGATCGGGCAGATCGACCTGCTTCGGGTCGCCGCAGATCACCATCCGGCTGTTCTGGCCGAAGCGCGTCAGGAACATCTTCATCTGCGCCGGCGTCGTGTTCTGCGCTTCGTCGAGGATCACGAACGCCTCGGCGAGCGTGCGCCCGCGCATGAACGCGAGCGGCGCGATCTCGATCTCGCCGCTGGCGATCCGCCGCTCGACCTGCTCGGCGGGCAGCATGTCGTAGAGCGCGTCGTAGAGCGGGCGGAGATAGGGATCGACCTTCTCCTTCATGTCGCCGGGCAGGAAGCCGAGCCGCTCGCCCGCCT
>CAXTTP010000182.1:0-5922 GCA_964247195.1 uncultured Sphingomonadaceae bacterium | reverse complement strand
ACGCCCTGCTGCAGCACCTCGTCGGCCATCTTGAACGCTTCCTTGAAGGTCGTGTTCGGGTTGGCGATCAGGAACAGGTTCTGGTTGGGGATGACGATCAGCGTGTCGACGTGCTTCTGCAGCTCCTCGATCCCGGCATCGGCCGACTTCATGCGGCGATTGCCCTCGAAGCTGAACGGCTTGGTGACGACGCCGACGGTCAGGATGCCGCGGTCGCGCGCCGCCTTGGCGATCACCGGCGCGGCGCCGGTGCCGGTGCCGCCGCCCATGCCGGCGGCGATGAAGCACATGTGCGCGCCTTCCAGCGCGGATTCGACCTGTTCCAGCGTCTCCTCGGCAGCGGCGCGGCCGATCTCGGGCCGGGAGCCGGCGCCGAGCCCCTGGGTGATACGCAGGCCGAGCTGGATGCGGCGCTCCGCCGACGAGGCGTTGAGCGCCTGGGCGTCGGTATTCGCAACGACGAAGTCGACGCCCTGCACGTCCGAGGCGATCATGTTGGCGATGGCGTTGCCGCCCGCGCCACCGACGCCGATGACGCTGATCCGCGGCCGGAGCTCATCGACTTCCGGGCGAATGAATTCAATCGTCATGCACGTTCTCCCTGAGGATCGGTGGCCGCCTTATGCCTCTGGGCAGGAATCTTGCCCGAAGCGATTCGGCGACGCACGCGAAAAATTGAGACAATCCACATCTATTTCAGTAGCCGCTGCGGACGGCGGAAATCAGCCGTTGCAAGAGGTTGGTCGGCGACACCCGGTGCACCGTCTGGTGGCCGGCGGGCACGATCTGGCGCAGATCGACCGGGTTCGACGCGACATATTGGGCGAGCCCCGCGAGCGTCGCGAAGGCCGGGCCGCTATGCGCCTCCGGCAAACCGGCGAGCCCGCGCGGGCGGCCGATCCGGACCGACCGGCCGAGCACCCCTTGCGCGTAATCGGCGATGCCCTTCAATTCGGCGCCGCCGCCGGTCAGCACCACCTGCCGGCCGACCGGGCCGGCGAAGCCGAGCTTCTTCAGCGCCGCCGCGATCTCGCCCATCCACTGTTCGAGCTGCTGGCGGATGACGGCGATGAGCTGCGCGCGCGTGATCCGCGCCGCCTCCGTGCCGTCGTCCTCGCCGGACATCGGCGCCACGTCGATCATGTCGTGATTGTCCCGTGGGGAGGTCGTTGCCGAGCCGTAGAAGGTCTTCATCCGCTCGGCCTGGCTGCGCCGCGTGCCGAAAGCGGACGCGATCGCGTCGGTGATGTCGGCGGCGCCGATTGCGATCGTCTCCAGCCCGACCAGCATGCCGCCGGCGAAGAGCGAGACGTTGGTCGTGCCGGCGCCGAGCTCGACCAGCGCCACGCCGAGCTCGCGCTCCTCGTCGGACAGGCAGGCCATGCCGGTGGCGATCGGCGCGGCGACGATCGACTTCACCTCCAGCATCGCCGAGCGCACGCAGAGATCGAGGTTGCGGACCGGCGACGCCTCCGCGGCGACGACATGGATGTCGACGCCGAGCCGGTCGGCGTGAAGGCCGAGCGGGGTCTTGACGCCGGTCAGGCCGTCAAGCGTGTAGAGTGCCGGCTGGGCGTGGAGCACCATCCGCCCGTCGGGATCGATCGAGCCGCGGCCGGCGGCGAGCAGCTCGTCGATGTCATTCTGCTCGATGCGGTGGCCGCCGAGATCGACCTCGACCGAGGCGAGCTTGGAGACCAGCCCGCCGGCGGAGAAGCTCACCCAGACGTTCTCGATATTGGTGCCGGCGATCCGCTCGGCCTGCTCGACCGCCTCGCGCACCGCCGCTTCGGTGCGGCCCATGTCGGCAATGTAGCCGCGCCGAACACCCTTGCTCTCGCGCTGGCCGGTGCCGAGCACGGTCAGCTCGCCATTCTCGGGCGCCTCCGCGATCAGCGCGCAGACCTTCGACGATCCGATGTCGAGGACCGTGATGAGGTTTTCGGGCCGTGCCTGTGCCATGGTTGCGGTTCCCTCTAGATGGTCTTGTCGGCGACCGGCGGGTCGCTGATCTGCCGGCCCGGCTCGTTCGTCGAGCGGACGACGATGCGCCCCGGCACGCGCATGTCGAAGCGGACGAAGCCCTGACCGAGCAGGCGGGCGCGCTGGTCGCGTCGGGCGAATTCGACGAGCGCGGCGCGCGCCTCGGCTTCGCCCTCGGGCAGCGCCAGCGTCTCGCCCGACTGGAAGCGGATGTCCCAGCGCCGCTCCCCGATCCAGCTCGCGCCAGCCAGCATCGGCTTCAGCGCCGGTGCCGACGCCATCAGCCCGGCAAGCTCCGGCACCTGCCGGTTGGCGGACGGGCCGATCACGAGCGGCAGGTTCTCCGGCATCGCATCCAGCCTGACCGGAGCGATCACCGTGCCCGACTCGTCGATCAGCGACAGCTTGCGCTGATATTGCCATATCGCCGCCGGCTTGCGCTCGACGACATCGACGACGAGCGTGTCGGGCAGGCGCCGCGAGACGCGCGCGTCCGCGATCCAGCCGAAGCCGAGCAGGCGCTGGCGGATCGCGCCGAGATCGACCAGCGGCATCGCGCGCGACTGCTGTTCCAGCGCGACATCGTAGACCCGCGCGCGATCCATCTTGCGGATGCCGCGGATCTCGATGCGGTCGACCGCAAATCCGGCGCGGCCTACCGCCTCGCCGAGCTCCATGCCCGCCAATTGCGGCAGCTTCATCGCGATCACGCCGGCGACGATCAGGGCGATGATCAGCGCGGCGAGCGCGTAATTGCCGCCCCGGCGGAGATGCGCCTGCATCGGCCCGGGGATCACTGCGAGCGCGCGGCTCGTCGAGGACTGGCGGACCGGCAGCTGGCGGTTGCCGCGCGCGGCGCTCGCCTGGCGCTTGCGCGGCGTCGACGGGCCGCGCCGGATGCGCGCGCTGTTGCCGGTGGGGCCGCCCCGCTTGACACTCATGGATTGCCTCCTTCAAGCGCTTCCTCGACGATCCGCTGGACGAGTTCGGGATAGGTCATGCCGATGTGGCGCGCCTGTTCCGGCACCAGGCTCAGCGGCGTCATGCCGGGCTGGGTGTTGATCTCGAGCAGATAGAGCCCGTCGATGCCGAGCTCCTCGTCCCAGCGGAAGTCCGCACGCGAAGTGCCGCGGCACTTGAGGATGCGGTGCGCGCGGGCGGCGACCTCCATCGCCGCCGAGGCGACGTCGGCCGGAATCTGGGCGGGACAGATGTGGACGGTCAGGCCGTCGGTATATTTGGCCTGATAATCGTAGAAGCCGCTCTTCGGCTTGAGCTCGGTGACGGCGAGCGGCCGGTCGCCGAGCACCGCGACGGTGAGCTCGCGACCCTTGATGAACGGCTCGGCGAGCAGCGCGTCGAATTCCTGCCACGGCCCGGCGGCATCGCGCGCGATCGGCGTGCCGTAATTGCCTTCGGCCGTGACGATGGCGACGCCGACCGAGCTGCCCTCGTTCACCGGCTTCAGCACATAGGGGCGCGGCAGCGGATCGGCGGCGTAGAGGCTCTCGCTGGCCACCAGGAACCCGCCGGGCATGCGGATGCCGTGCGGCATGAGCTCGTTCTTGGTGAGCTGCTTGTCGATCGCGATGACCGAGGTGGCGAGGCCCGAATGGGTGTAGCGCAAGCCCATCAGATCGAGCAGCCCCTGCACCGAGCCGTCCTCGCCCGGCGTGCCGTGGAGCGCGTTGAACACGACGTCGGGCGCCGCCTCGGCGAGCCGCGCCGCGACGTCGCGGCCCATGTCGATCCGGGTGACGCGATGGCCGAGGCTTTCCAGCGCCTCGGCGACGCCCGTGCCGCTGGTGAGCGAGACCTCGCGTTCGGCCGACCAGCCGCCCATCAGCACCGCGACGTGGAGCGGGGTCATGCCGGCTCCCCCACCCGCTGGATCTCCCATTCGAGGCCGATCCCGGAAAGCACCTTCACCCGCTTGCGCACCTCCTCGCCGAGCGCCTCGATCTCGGCGGACGAGGCGCCGCCGAGGTTGAGCAGGAAGTTGCAATGCTTCTCGGACACCTGCGCATCGCCGATCCGCAGGCCGCGACAGCCGGCGGCGTCGATCAGCCGCCAGGCCTTGTGCGCCGGCGGGTTCTTGAACGTCGATCCACCAGTGCGCGAGCGCAACGGCTGGCTCGCCTCGCGTTCGGCGGCGATGCGGTCCATCTCGGCACCGATCGTGGCGGGATCGCCGGGTCGCCCCGCGAACAGCGCCTCGACCACGACGGCGCCGTCCGGCAGCTCGGAATGGCGGTAGCTGTAGCTGAGCCGCGCGGCGGGCCAGGTATCGACGGTGCCGTCGCGCAGCACCAAAGTCGCCTCGACGAGGATGTCGGCAACGTCGCGACCATAGGCGCCCGCGTTCATGCGTACCGCGCCGCCGGCCGTGCCGGGGATACCGCGCAGGAATTCGAGCCCGGCGATGCCGGCGTCGCGCGCCGCGCTGGCGACCGCGATCCCCGGCGCGCCCGCACCGGCGCGAACCCTCCCGCCCTCGACGGCCACGCGCGCGAAGGGCTTGCCGAGCCGAACGGCGACACCGGGAAATCCACCGTCCCGAACGATCAGGTTCGATCCGAGGCCGAGCACCAGCAACGGCAAGTCGACATTGCTCGCGGCGAGGAACGTCGAGAGGTCGGTCGCGTCCGCCGGCTCGAACAGCATCGCCGCCGCCCCGCCCGACTTGAACCAGACCAGCGGCGCCAGCGGCGCGTTGCTGGTGATCCGGCCGCGCGCCGGAACCGTGCGGGGCGCGAGTTCCGCGTTCACTCGATCCCCCACAGCTTCGCCCAGTCGGCCCAGGCCTTCATGTTGGCCTCGGCGGCGCGGCGCATGGTCTGCTGGGCCTCGGCAATCGCCTTGCTCGGATCGAGCGCGCGGGCACTCGCCTCGAGCGCGCGCTGCTGGGCGAGGATCGCCTCGTCGTGGAGTTCCAGCGCGATCCGCCAGAGGTCGTTCATGCGTCGACCTTCCGGGCGGCGGCGATCCCGTCGGCGAGGCCGGCCGCCCATTTGGTGATGTCGCCCGCGCCGAGGCAAATCACCATGTCGCCGGGCTGGACGCTCTCCGCCAGCGACCGCGCAAGCGCGCCGGCATCGCCGATCTCGTGCGCCGAGCGATGGCCGCGCGTCTTCAGGCCATGCACCAGAGCGGCCGAATCGACGCCCTCGATCGGCGTCTCGCCGGCGGCATAGACCGGCGCCACATAGACGATGTCGGCATCGTTGAACGCCTGCTGGAACTCGGTCATCAGGTCGCGCAGCCGGGTATAGCGGTGCGGCTGGACGACCGCGATCACGCGCGCCCGCGCGCTCTCCCGCGCGGCGGCGAGCACGGCGCGGATCTCGACCGGGTGGTGGCCGTAATCGTCGATAACCGTCACGCCATCCACGTCGCCCACCTTGGTGAAGCGGCGCTTGACGCCGCCGAACTTGGCGAAGCCGGTCTGGATGATGGTGTCGGCGATGCCGAGCTCGAGCGCTACGCCGATCGCGGCGAGCGCGTTCTGGACGTTGTGGCGGCCCGGCATCGGCATCTCGATATCCTCGATCGAGCGGGTGGTGCCGTCGCGCTGGCGGACGATCGCCTCGAAGCGATTGCCGCCCGGGATCGGGGTGACGTTGACGCCGCGCACGTCGGCCTGCGCCGAAAAGCCATAGGTGACGACGCGCCGGTCGCGCACCCGCGGGATGATCGCCTGGACCTCGGGATGATCGAGGCAGAGCAGGGCCGCGCCGTAGAAGGGCACGTTCTCGACGAACTCGACGAAGGCGTCCTTCACCGCGTCGAACGAGCCGTAATGATCGAGATGCTCGGGATCGATGTTGGTGACGATCGCGTAGGTGCCGTCCAGCCGCAGGAAGCTGCCGTCGCTCTCGTCGGCTTCCACCACCATCCAGTCGGACGCGCCCAGCCGCGCATTCGATCCGTAGCTGTTGA
>CAXTTP010000181.1:0-5928 GCA_964247195.1 uncultured Sphingomonadaceae bacterium | reverse complement strand
CGACGGCGATATTGCCCATTCGTGTCGATGGCTCGCGGTTGCGTTCGCCATAGACGCGCTTGGGATTCTCGCCGCATGCCATCTTGAGGCCATAAGGCGCGCCGGGGAACTTCATGCCCTGGGTGGTGCGGGCATAGACGTTCTTCACCGTCACCGACCGGCCGCCGAACAGGTTGGCCGATCCCGGCAGGATCTGGAGCGTGGTGACGCCACCGTTGACGAGCGCGCGCGAGAAGCCGGGATCCTGCGGCCAGACGCTGTGCTCGGCCCACACCTCCGGCGTCACCGGCGAGGTCGCCTCGTTCCCATCCGACAGCGCCTGCACGCCCGGCGAAGGATAGTCGCCGAGATGGCTGTGGACGTCGATCACGCCGGGGGTGAGCCATTTGCCGGTGCCGTCGACGATCGTCACGCCGGCCGGCGCATCCACCGTCTTGCCGACGGCGATCACCTTGCCGCCGGCGAACAGCGCCTCGCCGCCATCGATCCGTCCGCCCTCGCCGTCAAAGATGGTCGCGTTGCGGACGAGCGTCGGCACGCCCGGATACGGCTTGTAGGTGGAAGGGAAGGGGTCGTGGCTGTAGCCGCGGCCGGGGCCCGGAGCGTTTGACGAGGCGGTCGCCGGCCGGGCGCTCCGCTCGGCCGGCGCCGGTGCGCAGGCGGCAAGCGCAAGCGTTGCGAGCGAAACCGTCCAGCGGACCATCGCCCATGCTTTCGGCAAAGTGGCGGCTTCGGCCATTTCGTCTCCTTCCCGCACCGCCCGACCCTAGCGGCTCGCGGCCGCCCGGCAATGCGCATTTTGCGCGAAGCGGGCACTGCTGGACGCGGCCGGCGCGCCATGCGAGCACGGCGATGTCTCATCGCCGGGAGTGCCCTGATGTCCTGGAAGATCGCCGCCGCCCTCCTCCTCGCCGGGGCAGCCAGCCTGGCCGCCGCCGCGCCCGAGCCGAGCGCGCAGGCGATACTCGATCGGGCGCCCCCCTCGGCATGGCGCACCGTGCCGGCCGACGACCTGATGGTGATGACGCTCGCCGACGGCAGCCGCGTCACCGTCCAGCTCGCGCCGCTGTTCGCGCCGGTCCACGTCGCCAACATCAAGGCGCTGGTGCGCGCCGGCCGCTTCGACGGTGCCGCGATCGTGCGCGTGCAGGACAATTATGTCGTGCAGTGGGCCGGGTCGGACCAGACCGGGCCGCTGCCGCCGGGCGTCGTGGCGACGCCGCCGGCGGAATATGAAGGCACGCCGACCGGCCTTTTCCGCCCGCTCGGCTACCGCGACGCCTATGCGCAGCAGACCGGCCACATCGCCAGCTGGCCGGTGGGACGGGAGGGCGGCAGGAGCTGGCTGGTCCACTGCTACGGCATGGTCGGCGTCGGCCGCGACATGCCGCCCGACACCGGCAGCGGCGGCGAGCTCTACGCCGTGATCGGTCATGCGCCGCGCCAGCTCGATCGCAACATCGCGCTCGTCGGCCGTGTGCTCGACGGCATCGAGCACATGACCGCCCGGCCGCGCGGCACCGAGGAGATGGGCTTCTACAAGACGCCGGCGGAGCGCGTGCCGATCCGCAGCGTCCGCATCGCCGCCGATCTGCCGGCCGCCGAGCGACCCGGCTTCGCGCTGCTCGACAGCGACAGCGCCGCGTTCGCCGCCTGGGTCGACGCACGCGCCAACCGCCGCGACAAGTTCTTCGTGAGGCCGGCCAACGCGACCGACATCTGCAACGCGCAGGCGCCGGTGAGGAGTATCCCATGACGTTCCGTCTCGCTGTTGGGATCGCCGCAGCGCTCGCGGCGGCGCCCGCTATCGCCGCCCCGGACGCGCCGGCACCGATCCTGCGGACGGCGGACGCCAGGGACGTGCTCTCCTATGCGCGCCCCGAGATCGCGCGCGTCGCCCATGTCGACCTCGACCTCACGGCCGACTTCGGCGCTCATGTGATGAGCGGCACGGCGACGCTCGACGTGCTGGCGGCGAAGGGCGCGCGGGAGATCGTGCTCGATACCAACCGGCTCACCATCCTCGGCGTGACGGACGGGGGCGGGCACCCGCTGCGCTGGCAGCTCGGCAAGGTGGAAGCGTATCGCGGCGCGCCGCTGACGGTGCAGCTGGGTTCGGCCCGGCGGATCGTGATCCGCTATCGCTCCAGCCCCGATGCCGGTGCGCTGCAATGGCTGCCGCCGGTGCTTACCGCCGGCAAGCGCCAGCCCTATCTGTTCAGCCAGGGCGAATCGATCAACAATCGAAGCTGGATCCCGACCCAGGACAGCCCCGGCATCCGCCAGAGCTGGAGCGCGCGCATCACCGTCCCCGCCGGGCTGACGGCGGTAATGAGCGGCCTCCGGCTGACGCCCGCGGGCGAGCCGGCGGCGAATGGCGGCCGCTCGTTCCGGTTCGCGATGGACCGGGCGGTGCCGCCCTATCTGATCGCGATCGCGATCGGCGATCTCGCCTTCCGCCCGCTCGGGCCGCGCACCGGCGTCTGGACCGAGCCGGCGATGCTCGACCGTGCCGCCTACGAGCTCGCCGATACCGAGAAGATGGTGGCGACCGCGGAGGCGCTCTACGGACCCTATCGCTGGGGCCGCTACGACGTGCTGGTGCTGCCGCCTTCCTTTCCGTTCGGCGGCATGGAGAACCCGACGCTCACCTTCGCGACGCCGACTTTCCTGACCGGCGACCGATCCAACGTCAGCCTGATCGCGCACGAATTGGCGCACAGCTGGTCGGGCAACCTCGTCACCAACGCCACCTGGTCGGACAGCTGGCTGAACGAGGGCTTCACGACCTATTTCGAGAACCGGATCATCGAGCGGCTGTACGGGCCGGACCGTGCCGCGGTGGAGGCGGACCTCTATTGGGACGACCTCCAGCGCGACGTCCGCGAGGCGGGCGGAGCGGATGCGCCGGGCACCCGGCTGCACGGCACGCCCGAGGGCGGCACGGTCGACTATACCAAGGGATCGACCTTCCTGCGCACGATCGAGCAGACGGTCGGTCGCGGCCGCTGGGACGCCTATCTGCGCTCCTACTTCGACCGCCATGCCTTCCAGCCGCAGACCACCGCCGGCTTCCTGCGCGATCTGCGTGCGAACCTGATCCGCGGCGAAAAGGCTTTGGAAGCGAAGCTGGAGCTCGACCGCTGGGCCTATGCGACCGGCGTGCCGGACAATGCCGTCCACGTCCGCTCGGAGGCGCTGGCGAAGGTGGATGGGCAGGTGAAGGCGTTCGCCGCAGGTGGTGCGGCTGCCGCGATCGATCCGTCGCGCTGGTCGACGCAGGAGTGGCTGCGCTTCCTGAACGGACTGCCGCGCGCGGAGACGCCGGCGCGCCTCGCCGAGCTCGACCGGGCGTTCGGCCTGTCGGCCTCGACCAACGCCTATGTCCGCTCCGCCTGGCTGGAGCTCGCGATCGCCAACCGCTACGATCCGGCCGTGGCGTCGCTGGAGGAGTTCCTCGGCAGCGTCGGCCGCACCCTGCTGGTGCGTCCGCTCTATGCGGGGCTGAAGGCGCAGGGAACATGGGGGATGCCGATCGCGCGGCGCATCTACGCTAAGGCGCGGGCCACCTATCACCCGATCACGGTCGCGGCGATCGACAAGGTGCTCGGATAGCGATCGGCCTGGCCGCCAACCGGGCGGCGCGGCAGGGATCGGGATCCCTCTGCCGCGCCGTCCGCGGGCGCCCGCATCAGCGCGCGGCGACCAGCGTGGCGGTCTTCGGCGCCGGGATGCTCGCCAGCGCACGGGCAATGGCGTCGCGGCGGCAGGTCTGGATCTCGGCGCTCAGCGGTGGGACGTCGAAGCCGCACACTCTGGCGGCGGCGGCTTCGATGCGATGACGCAGCGACGTCATGCCTTTGGCGGAGTGCAGGTCGAGAACCTGGTAGCTTACGGTGGTGGTCGCGGTCTCGGCGCGTGCGGGCGCGGCGGCGGAGACGGTCACGAAGGTCGCGACGATAGCGCCGAGCGCGGCGATCGAATGGTTGCGGATGGTCTGCATGGTCATACCCCTGTTTGAAACGGCGTCGTTGCCGGATGCCACAAGGATTGCATGAGCCGTGCCAAACGCTCTGCAAGGAGAGAAAATCATTTACGAAGGCGTTCGCGTCCGGAGAAGATGCGAACTTATAGGATGCTCAACCAAGCAGTGGCGGAATGCGCCGGGGCGCTCAGTCGCAGTCGAGCGGTATCCTGGTCGAGCGATCGGCGGAGGCACGCTCAGCGGCACGGTCCAGCGGGGTAGCGGCAGGCCAGGGCGGCGGCGGGCGGTCGTCCCCGGCTAATTCCACGTCGGTCTCGGCGCCGATCTCGACCAGCGCCACGGCGCAGGCAGCATCGTGGACGGAATAAGCGGCGTAGCGGCGCACGCCGTCGCGCTCGCGCAGATGGCCGCGCACGACCCGAGCGAGTTCGGCGCCGAGCAGGATCGCGAACGTGGCACCGCCGACCATCCACAGCATGGCCGGAATGGAGCCCGCAAGCGCGATCGTTGACCAGCCGTCAATCGATCCGATCTACACGCTATGCCAGGAGCTCTGGTCCATTTGGGATGGTCGGCGGAACCGGTTCGAGGCGCCGGCGGCGATTGCTTGATGGCGGGGCGGCGGGTTCCAATATAGGCTGCGAGCGCCGGCTCCTGCCGCGCGACGTCCGGAGTTTCCATGACCGAATCACTTCCCGTCCTGCCGCTGCGCGACATCGTCGTGTTCCCGCAGATGATCGTTCCCCTGTTCGTCGGTCGCGACAAGTCTGTGGCGGCGCTGGAAACCGCGATGGCGGCGGACAAGTCGATCTTCCTCGTCGCCCAGCTCGACCCCGCCGAGGACGATCCCGACCGCGACGCGCTCTACGATCTCGGTGTCGTCGCGACGGTGCTGCAGCTGCTCAAGCTGCCGGACGGGACGGTCCGCGTGCTCGTCGAGGGGCGGCAGCGCGCCACCCTTGAGACGCTGGAGACGGGCGGGGCGCACGCTACCGCGACGCTCGAGTTGGTCGAGGAGGTCGAGCCGGCCGGTGACGAGACGGCAGCGCTGATGCGCTCGGTGATCGATCAGTTCGAGAACTACGCTAAGCTCAACAAGCGGCTGCCGTCTGAAACGGCGGTGCAGCTCGGCCAGATCGAGGAGGCGGAGCGGCTCGCCGATGCGGTTGCCGCCAACCTCACCGTCAAGGTCGCGGAGAAGCAGGGGTTGCTGGCCGAGCTCGACCCCGCACGCCGCCTCGAAATGGCGTTCACGCTGATGGAGGGCGAGCTCGGCGTCCTGCAGGTCGAGAAGAAGATCCGCAGCCGCGTGAAGCGGCAGATGGAGAAGACCCAGCGCGAATATTATCTGAACGAGCAGCTCAAGGCGATCCAGCGTGAGCTCGGCAACGCCGAGGGCGAGGAGGGCGGCGACGAGGTCGCGGAGCTCGCCCAGAAGATCGCCAAGCTGAAGATGTCGAAGGAAGCGCGCGAGAAGGCGACGGGCGAACTCAAGAAGCTCCGGACGATGGCGCCGATGTCGGCCGAAGCCACCGTCGTGCGCAACTATCTCGACGTGCTGCTCGGCCTGCCCTGGGGCAAGAAGTCGAAGCTGAAGAAGGACATCGCCGTCGCTCAGGCGGTGCTCGACGAGGACCATTACGGGCTGGAGAAGGTCAAGGACCGGATCGTCGAATATCTCGCCGTCCAGGCCCGCACCAACAAGCTGAAGGGCCCGATCCTGTGCCTGGTCGGTCCGCCCGGCGTCGGCAAGACATCGCTCGGCCGCTCGATCGCGCGCGCGACGGGCCGCGAGTTCGTGCGCCAGTCGCTCGGCGGCGTGCGCGACGAGGCCGAGATCCGCGGCCACCGCCGCACCTATATTGGCTCGCTGCCGGGCAAGGTCGTCTCGAACCTGCGCAAGGCCGGCACGTCCAACCCGCTGTTCCTGCTCGACGAGATCG
>CAXTTP010000180.1:0-5944 GCA_964247195.1 uncultured Sphingomonadaceae bacterium | reverse complement strand
AGCGTTTCGCCGTGCGCAACTCGGGCGCGGAGGTGGTGGTCGAGGGCTGCGGCGCCAACGGCTGCGAATACATGACCGGCGGCCGCGCCGTCATTCTCGGCCGGGTCGGCGAGAATTTCGGCGCGGGGATGACCGGCGGCATGGCGTTCGTGCTCGACGAGCATGACGAGTTCGCGCGCCGCGCCAATCCCGACAGCATCGTCTGGCAGCGCTTCGCATCGGCCTATTGGGAGATGAAGTGCAAGGCGCTGATCGCCGAGCATGCCGTCGCCACCGACAGCCGCTGGGCGCACACCGTGCTCGACGACTGGGAGCGCTGGCGCGGGCATTTCTGGCAGGTCTGCCCGAAGGAGATGCTGAGCCGGCTAGAGCGCCCGCTCGACGATGCCGCGGCCGAGCCGGCCGGGGAGGTCGTCGCAGCAGAGTGAGGGAGCACTGCGAAAATGCGGTCCGTCAGCTTGCAGACTGCTATCGCGACTGCGTAGGCGGATCAGAGTAGGGCCGCGACAACCGCTGCCGCTGTAAGCAGCCCGGCTATGGCCGTCGCCTTGTACCTCTGCTTTCGTTTGCGTCGGCCGCCCGGGTGGATGATTCCGGGGACAGGGAGCGACCCTGCCTATGGGCGAAATCGGTCACAGCTCCCGTCCCGCGCCAAGGTGGCCCGCGCCCGCAACACAGCTTCCCCTTGCCCGCCTACCCGCCTAACAGGCGGCGCATGTGGCAGCTCTACCAATTCCCGCTCTGCCCCTTCTCGCGCAAGGTCCGGCTCCTGCTGGGCGAGAAGGGGGTGGGCTATGATCTCGTCCGCGAATCGCCCTGGCTCAGGCGCGACGAGTTCATCGACATGAACCCCGCCGGGCAGACACCGGTGCTGGCCGATGCCGCCGCCGGCATCGTGCTGATGAACTCGATGGCGATCTGCGAATATCTGGAAGAGACGGTCGACAAGGCGCCGATGATCTCCGGCACCGCGATCAACCGCGCCGAGATCCGCCGGCTCGTCGCCTGGTTCAACGAGACCTTCCACGGCGACGTCGTCGGCCCGCTGATGCACGAACGCATGACCAAGCGCCTCGTCCAGCGCGCTAGCCCGGATGCCAAGATCCTGCGCGAATCGATGAAGGCGGCCAACGGCCACCTCGATTATGTCGACTATCTGGTGGCGCACCGCCGCTGGATGGCGGGCGCGGTGCTGAGCCTGGCCGACCTTGCCGCCGCCGCCCACATCTCGGTCGCCGACTATCTCGGCGGGCTCGACTGGCGCGGCCATGACGAGACTCGGCAATGGTATGCCGGCATGAAGTCGCGCCCCAGCTTCCGGCCGATGCTGTCCGAGCGGATGGAGGTGATCACCCCGCCCGAGCATTACGACAAGGTGGACTGGCAATAGGCCGTGCTTCGGGCGTATCTTCGGGCGGCGATGCAGCGGCAGGAGAGGGACGAAGCGCATGCCGGTCGAGATCAACGAGCTCCAGATTCAGCGCCCGCCCGCGCCCGGCCAAAGCGCGGCGGCAGCGCCCGATCCCGGCGCGGCCGCCCTCGCCGGCCTGGCGAGGCTCGTGCGCATCCTCCAGCGCGACGATGTCCTCTCCGCGCCGCAATGCCGGGAGATCGCCGCCGCGGTGGAGGCGAAGATGCCGGGTGCGGCCGTGCTATTCCCTTGAGCCGTTCGGCCGGCGGCTAGGCCCACGCCGCCGTCAGCAGATAGTCCATTGCCTGCCCGTCGGAGAGGGTGAAGCCGCGCGTCGGCGAGAAGGCGATGCCGCGCACCTCGCGCACCGCCAGCCCGGCAGCCTCGGCGAGCGCGGTGAGCTCCCCGGGCGTCAGGAACTTGTCCCAGTCGTGGGTGCCGCGCGGGATGCCGCCGAGGCGCTCGCCGATCGTGATCAGCGCCAGCCGCGACAGCGCGGTGCGGTTCGGCGTCGACAGGATCATCAGCCCGCCCGGCGACAACGCCCTCGCCAGCCCGGCGACGAAGCCGGCCGGATCGGCGACATGCTCGATCACCTCCAGCGAGGTGACGAGATCGAAGCGCTCGCCCGCCACCGCCTCGATCCCGCCGGCGCGGTAGTCGATAGCTAACGCCTGCCCGGCGGCGTGGTCGCGTGCGATCGCGATGTTCTCGGGCGCGGCGTCGATCCCGGTCACCGTCGCCCCCAGCCGCGCCAATGGCTCGGCAAGCAGCCCGGCGCCGCAGCCGACGTCGAGCGCGCGCCGGCCGGCCAGCGGCCGCAGCGAAGCCGGATCGATGCCCCAGTGCGCGTCGACCTGCCGGCGCAGATAGCCGAGCCGCACTGGGTTCAACCGGTGCAGCATCGCCGAGGAGCCCTTGGGGTTCCACCAGTCGGCCGCCATCGTGCCGAAATGCGCCGCTTCGCGCGGGTCGATCGTCGTCGCCAATCCTGCCTCCCTCGGGCCGCCGCTCGGCTTGCCATCGTACCGGCCGCTACCTATCAGGGCGGCGCCCGCCTTGTCGCGGGCTAACCCCTCGCTCGTCCACGGCGGAGTTCAGTTGGCCCGGATCGTCATGAAGTTCGGCGGCACGTCGATGGCCGGGATCGAACGCATCCGCAGCGTCGCCGCCCGCGTCAAGCGCGAGGTCGAGGCCGGCAACGCGGTCGCCGTCGTCGTCTCGGCCATGGCCGGCGAGACCGACCGGCTGGTCGGCTTCTGCCGCGAGGCGTCGCCGCTCTACGACGCGCGCGAATATGACGTCGTCGTCGCCTCGGGCGAGCAGGTCACCGCCGGGCTGCTGGCGATCGTGCTCCAGTCGATGGACGTGCCGGCGCGGAGCTGGCTCGGCTGGCAGCTGCCGATCCGCACCAGCGACGCCCACGCCTCGGCGCGGATCGCCGACATCGACACCTCCGCGCTGAACGCGGCGCTGGCGGCAGGCGAGGTCGCGGTGATCCCCGGCTTCCAGGGAATGGCCGAGGTCGCCGGCGGGCAGGGGCGGGTGACGACGCTCGGTCGCGGCGGATCGGACACCTCGGCCGTCGCGGTGGCGGCGGCGATGAAGGCGGACCGCTGCGACATCTATACCGACGTCGACGGCGTCTACACCACCGATCCCCGGATCGTGCCGCGCGCGCGCAAGCTCAGCAAGGTGACCTACGAGGAGATGCTGGAGCTTGCCAGCGTCGGCGCCAAGGTGCTGCAGACGCGATCGGTCGGCCTCGCCATGAAGGAGAAGGTGCGCGTCCGCGTGCTGTCCTCCTTCGACGACGTGGGCGACGACGCGAGGGATTCCGGGGGGCACCGCGGCACGCTGATCGTGGGTGAGGACGAGATCGAGGAAAACACCATGGAACGCCAGCTCATCACCGGCATCGCCCACGACAAGAACGAGGCGAAGGTCACGCTCACCGCCGTGCCCGACCGGCCGGGCGCGGTGGCGACGATCTTCACGCCGCTGGCCGATGCCAGCATCAACGTCGACATGATCGTCCAGAACGTTGCGCACGATACCGGATCGACCGACGTCACCTTCACCGTGCCGGGCTCGGAGCTCGCCCGCGCGCTCGACGTGCTCGACAAGGCGAAGGGATCGATCGGCTACCAGCGGCTGATCAACGACACCAACGTCTGCAAGGTGTCGGTCGTGGGCGTCGGCATGCGCAGCCACGCCGGCGTCGCCGCCACCATGTTCAAGGCGCTCGCCGACCGCGGCATCAACATCCTCGCCATCGCCACCAGCGAGATTAAGGTCTCGGTGCTGATCCACGCCGACTATACCGAACTCGCGGTGCGCGTCCTCCACACCGCCTACGGCCTCGATGCGGACGAGGCGGCGTGAGCACCAAACTCGCCGCGCTGATGCGACGCGGCGCCGACTTCCTCGGCACCGAACACGCGATCATGGCCGGGGCGATGTCGTGGGTCAGCGAGCGGAACCTGGTCGCCGCCATCTCGAACGCCGGCGGCTTCGGGGTGATCGCCTGCGGAGCGATGACGCCGGCGCTGCTCGACGCCGAGATCGCCGCTACCCAGGCGCGCACCGACCGGCCGTTCGGCGTCAACTTGATCACGATGCACCCGGACCTGACCGCGTTGATCGACGTCTGCGCCGGGCACCGCGTCGGCCACGTCGTCCTCGCCGGTGGGCTTCCGCCGGGCGGCGCGATCGAGCGGATCAAGGGATCGGGCGCCAAGCTCCTGTGCTTCGCGCCGGCGCTGGCGTTGGCGAAGAAACTGATCCGTTCCGGCGTCGACGCGCTGGTGATCGAGGGGATGGAGGCCGGCGGCCATATCGGCCCGGTCTCGACCAGCGTGCTGGCGCAGGAGATGCTGCCGACCATCGCCGACCAGCTGCCCGTGTTCGTCGCCGGCGGCATCGGCCGGGGCGAGGCGATCGCCGGCTATCTGGAGATGGGCGCGGCCGGCGTGCAGCTCGGCACCCGTTTCGTCTGCGCGACCGAATCGATCGCGCATCCCGCCTTCAAGAAGGCGTTCTTCCGCGCCTCGGCCCGCGATGCTGTCGCTTCCGTCCAGCTCGATGCGCGGCTGCCGGTGATCCCCGTCCGGGCGCTCAAGAACGCGTCGACCGAACTCTTCACCGCCAAGCAGCGCGAGGTCGCCATGGCGCTCGACGAGGGCGGCGTGGCGATGGCCGAGGCGCAGCTCCAGATCGAGCATTACTGGGCGGGCGCTCTCCGCCGGGCGGTGATCGACGGCGATGTCGAGCACGGTTCGCTGATGGCCGGCCAGTCGGTAGGCATGGTCACCAAGGAGGAGCCGGCCGCCGACATCATCGCCACCCTGCTCGGCGAAGCGGAGGCGGCGCTGGCGCGGCGGTAGCGGCGCCGCGACCCCGCCGCGATGGAAAGCGCCCGCGGCTTCTGGTAGCGCGTCGTCATGCCCGGTCCCGCCGCCGCCTCCGCCACCTCTGCCGCACGCGAGATCCTGACGCGGCTGCACGACGTGATGGCGGCGCGCACCGGCGCCCAGGCCAAGCTCAACCGCGTCGTCAACATCATCGGGGAGGCGCTGGCGAGCGAGGTCTGCTCGATCTACCTGCTGCGCGACGGCTGCCTCGAGCTGTTCGCCACCCGCGGCCTGAAGCAGGAGGCGGTGCACGTCACCAAGCTGGGCCTCGGCGAGGGGCTCGTCGGCACCATCGCCGAACAGGTCGAGACGCTCAACCTCGACGAGGCGACCAGCCATCGCGACTTCGCCTACAAGCCCGAGACCGGCGAGGAACTCTATCACAGCTTCGCCGGCGTCCCGATCGTGCGGCGCGAGCGCGCCGTTGGCGTGCTTGCCGTCCAGCATTCCGACCCGCGCCGCTATGCCGATATCGAGATCGAGGCGCTGCAGACGGTGGCGATGGTGCTCGCCGAGCTGATCGCCGGCGCCGGCCTTATCGACGAGAAGGGCGGCGGCCGAGACAGCCGCGAGGCCGGGCCGATGCGGCTGGCCGGGCTCAAGCTGGTCGAGGGCATGGCGCGCGGCAACGCCGTCTACCACCAGCCGCGCGTCCATATCGAGCATACCGTCGCCGAGGATACGGAGCTCGAGCGCCAGCGCGTCTACGCCGCCTTCCGCCAGATGCGTGAGCAGATCGAGAAGATGACGAGCCAGGCCGAGTTCGGCGCGGCGGGCGAGCATCAGGACGTGCTCGCGACCTACAAGATGTTCGCCTATGACGAGGGCTGGGGCCGCCGCATCAACGAGGCGATCGACAGCGGCCTGACCGCCGAGGCGGCGATCGAGCGCGTCCAGCAGCGCACCCGCATGCGCATGCGCGAGATCAGCGACCCGCTGCTCGCCGACCGCATGCACGATCTGGAGGACCTCTCCAACCGGCTGCTGCGCATCGTCTCGGGCCAGCTCGGCACCGCCGCGCAGCTCGGGCTGCGCCAGGATTCGATCCTGATCGCCCGCAATCTCGGGCCGGCCGAGCTGCTGGAATATGATCGCCGCCGGCTGAAGGGCGTGATCCTGG
>CAXTTP010000179.1:2357-5958 GCA_964247195.1 uncultured Sphingomonadaceae bacterium | reverse complement strand
CCTGGCGCGGTGCCGAGGTCGCCAACATTCTGCGCTTCGAGAAGGATTTTCCCGGCGCCGCGATCATTCGCCTGGAGCAGAATTACCGCTCGACGCCGCACATCCTGGCGGCGGCCAGCGCGGTGATCGCCCATAATGGCGGCCGCCTCGGCAAGACGCTGTGGACCGACGTCAAGGTCGACGGCGGCGAGGGCGAGAAGGTTCGCGTCGTCGGCATTTGGGATGGGCCCGAAGAGGCACGCCGGATCGGCGAGGAGATCGAGAGCTTCCAGCGTCGCGGCGGCAAGCTCGACGAGGTCGCGATCCTCGTCCGCGCCCAGTTCCAGACGCGCGAGTTCGAGGATCGCTTCATCGCCATCGGCCTGCCCTATCGCATCGTCGGCGGCTTCCGCTTCTACGAGCGCGCCGAGATCCGCGACGCGCTCGCTTACCTCCGCGTCGTCGTCCAGCCCGCCGACGACCTCGCCTTCGAGCGGATCGTCAACGTTCCGAAGCGCGGCCTGGGTGACAAGGCCGTCGCCAAGGTCCACCAGCTCGCCCGCGCCGAGGGCCTGCCCCTGATGCGCGCTGCCGCCCGTATCCTGGACTCCGACGAACTGACTCCGCAGGCGCGCCGCGCGCTCGGCAACCTGATCGGCGACATCGCCCGCTGGCGCGACCGCCTGTCCGATCTGCCCCATCCCGAGCTTGCCCGGCTGATGCTCGACGAGAGCGGCTACACCGCGATGCTGCAGGCCGACCGCTCGGCCGAGGCAGCGGGGCGGCTGGAGAACCTGACCGAGCTGACCCGCGCGATGGAGGAGTATGAGACCCTCCCCGCCTTCCTCGAGCATGTCAGCCTGGTCATGGACAACGACGCCGATCGCGACGCCGCGAAGGTGACGATCATGACCATCCACGCCGCCAAGGGGCTGGAGTTCGACACGCTGTTCCTGCCCGGCTGGGAGGAAGGCGTCTTCCCCTCGCAACGCGCGCTGGACGAGGGCGGCCAGGCCAGCCTTGAGGAGGAGCGCCGCCTCGCCTATGTCGCGATCACGCGCGCGCGCCGGCGCTGCACCATCCTCCATGCCGCCAACCGCCGCATCTACGGCCAGTGGACCTCCTCGATCCCGTCGCGCTTCGTCGGCGAGCTGCCGGCGGCGCACATCGACACCGAGACGACGATGGCCGGCGGCGAATCGCTGTGGCGCGCGCAATGGTCCGAGCAGACCGATCCCTTCGCCAACATCGCCCGCGGCACCGGCCGCGGCCCCGGTTGGCAGCGCGCGACCGCCGCAGGCAGTCTGCCGCCCGCCGCGCGGGTGATGGAGGTGCGCGCCAGCTCCGCCAGCTTCGCCGCCAAGCCCCGCGCCGACATCGCGCTCGGCGCGCGCGTCTTCCATACCAAGTTCGGCTACGGCGCGGTCGCCGAGATCGAGGGCAACAAGCTGGAGATCGACTTCGAACATGCCGGGCGCAAGCGCGTGCTCGACAGCTTCGTGACGGTGGCGTGAGGACGGCGTGACGGCAAGGCGCCCTAAAAGCTGCGCCCCGACGGCCAGCCTCGAATGACGATCATGTGCAGGTGAAACGTGGAGGCGCTCTTGGGCGATATGGTCATCGTTGCTTACCGACCGAAAGCAGGCCGCGAGGATGATCTGTTAGCACTCACCCGCGACCACGTGCCCGAACTGCGACGCCTGGGGCTTGCCACCGACCGGCCCGCGCTGGCGATGCGATCCAGCGGGGGGATCGTCGTCGAAGTCTTCGAGTGGCGAGATGGGGCACTGGCGACCGCGCACAGCAGCCCCGAGGTTCTGGCGATGTGGGATCGCTACGCAGCCGTGTGTGATTACATGCCCCTGAAAGAGCTTCCCGAAGCTGGCGATATGTTCGCGCAATTCGAGCCGATCGATCTGCCTGGATAAGCCCGCCTTCATCGATGGCGTCTCCCGCCCTGCCCTTTCCTACCCCCATCGATTCGTGCACAGCATCCGCCTCACCTACGATGACCCGTCGGCCGGCGCGCGTGGGGTCTCGGCGACGGGCGGTTTCGCTGCGGCCGGAAAGTCACGGGCGAAAAGTCACGACAGGATGTGACTTTCCCGGCGGGTGGATGACCTGGAAGGGTTTGCCCGATGGCGCCGGTCCCCGCCACCCGGGGCCTGCTGCCTTACGCGAGGAATCGATTGAGCACTGCGCCGCCCCAAACCGCCACCGACGGGGTGCCCCTCCCCGCCCGCTTAGTCGCCATCGCCGCGATCTCGTTCGGTACGGCGCTGGTCGTGATCGACGGCGCGATCGCCTCGGTCGCGCTGCCGACGATCGCGCGCGATCTGGGCGTCGAGGATTCCGCCGCGGTGCTGGTCGTCACGATCTACCAGCTCACGCTGGTGATGACGCTGCTGCCCTTCTCGGCGCTCGGCGACCGGTTCGGGCTGCGCCGGCTCTACCAATATGGCCAGCTCGTCTTCACCGTCGCGACCCTGCTGTGCTTCTTCGCGCGCAGCCTGCCCTTCCTGCTCGTGGTTCGCGCCGCGCAGGCGCTGGGGGCGGCGGCGGCGCTCAGCGTCTCCTCGGCGCTGTTGCGCGCCGTCTATCCTTCGAACCAGCTCGGCCGCGGGCTCGGCGTCAACGCGATCGTGGTGTCGAGCGCCTCGGCGCTGGCGCCGACGCTGGGCGGCCTGATCCTCGCCGTCGCTCCCTGGCCATGGGTGTTCGCAGCGGCGGTGCCGTTCGGGATCGTCTCGCTCCTGCTCGGCCGATCGCTGCCCGAGCCGCCCATCCGCGGCGAGCCGTTCGACGTGCTCGGCGCGGTGCTGTGCGCGGCCACCTTCGGGCTGATCATCTCCGGGCTGGAGAGCGGCGTGCATGGCACGTCGCCGGTGGTGTCGGCCGCGATCGTCGCTGTCGGCATGGTCATCGCCGTGTTCTTCGTCCGCCGCGAGCTCGACGAAGCGCGACCGATCCTGCCGGTCGACCTGCTCGGTAACAAGGTGCTCGCCTTGTCGGTGCTCGGCGCGATGTCGGCGTTCGTGGGATCGATGACGCTGCTACTCTCGATCCCGTTCCGCCTGCAGCACGAATATGGCTTCACGCCGGGTCAGGTCGGCGCGGTGATCGCGCCCTGGCCGCTGACGACGATGTTCGTGGCGCCGACGGCCGGGATCCTCTCCGATCGGGTGCCGGCGGGGCTGCTCGGCGGCATCGGCATGGTGATCGCGACCGTCGCGCTGCTCCTGCTCGCCATGCTGCCGGCGCAACCGCATTATTTCGACCTTGCCTGGCGGATGGCGCTGTGCGGCGGCGGTTTCGGGCTGTTCCTGGCGCCGAACGCGCGGGTGATCGTGGGTTCGGCGCCGCGGGAGCGGGCGGCGGCGGTGGGCGGGCTCATCTCGACCAACCGGATGGTCGGCCAGACGCTGGGCGCGACGCTGTTCGCCGCGCTGCTTGCCTCTGGCCTCGGCGAGGGGCCGGCGCCCGCCCTGGTAGCCACCGGCCTCGCCGTCCTCGCCGGCGGGTGCAGCCTCGCCCGGCTGCGGCCCACGCTGCGCGAGCCGCCGCCGGCCGAGGTCGCCGACGTCCAGCCGGCGCAGCAGGGCAAATAGTCGGGAAACGAGCC
>CAXTTP010000179.1:0-2347 GCA_964247195.1 uncultured Sphingomonadaceae bacterium | reverse complement strand
GTGATCCCAATGCCTTACGTGAAGACGAAGGACGGCACCGACATATACGTCAAGGATTGGGGCAGCGGCCGTCCCGTGGTGCTGTTGCACGGCTGGCCGCTGAATGCCGACAGCTGGGACGATCACGCGCTCGCTATTGCCAACGCCGGCTACCGGGTGATCGCCTATGACCGACGCGGCTTCGGCCGGTCCGGCCAGCCCTGGAGCGGCTACGACTATGACAGCTTGTCCGACGATCTCGCCGACGTGCTGGAAGCAACCGCGGCCACCGATGCGACGATCGTCGGCTTCTCGATGGGCGGCGGCGAGGTCGCGCGCTACATGTCGCGCCATGGCGGCCGTGGCGTGATCAAGGCGGGCCTGATCAGCTCGATCGTACCGTTCGTGCTGCAGACCGACGACAACCCCGACGGCGTGCCGTCGTCGACGCTCGACAGCATCAAGGACGGCATCCTCAAGGACCGCGCCAACTATCTCGCCACCTTCTTCCAGAGCTTCTACGGCGTCGGCTGGATCAACAGCCCGGTCAGCCAGGAGGTGCTCGACTGGGCGCTGATGATGGCGATGAAGGCCGGGCTCAAGCCCACGCTGGCCTGCGTCGACGCGTTCGGCAGGACCGATTTCCGCGGCGAGCTCTCGGCCTTCACCGTGCCGACGCTGATCGTGCACGGCACCTCGGACAAGACCGTGCCGATCGACCCGACCGGCCGGGCGGCGGCGGCCGGCATCGCGAACGCACGACTCATCGAATATGACGGCGCGCCGCACGGCCTGACCGTGACCGAGAAGGACCGGCTGACCGCCGATCTGTTGGCGTTCCTCGCCGCGTGAGGCGGCGTTGAAGGCCTGAAACAAAAGCGTGGTTGCCGCGTCCGGCGGGGCCGGCATAGGGGAGGTCATGGCGCGGCAGACCTCCCCTTTCGCGTTCCGCGACTTCCGCTTCTACTGGACGTCGCGGCTGATGGCGACGCTCAGCCAGATGATGATGGTCGTCATCATCGGCTGGCAGGTCTACGACATCGCGCGCCGCACCGGCATGCCGCAGCGCGAGGCGGCGCTGCAACTCGGCCTGATTGGTGTCGTGCAGTTCGTGCCGCTCGTCGCGCTGACGCTGGTGGTCGGCTGGGCGGCCGACCGGCTCGACCGACGCTGGATCGCGCGCTCGACGATCCTCCTCGAGTGTGGCTGCGCCGCCGCGCTGGCCTGGCGGACCTTCCACGGCGCGACGACGCTCGCCGACCTGTTCGTCATCGCCGCCTTGCTCGGCGTCGCCCGCGCCTTCGCCCAGCCGGCGTTGCAGGCGCTCTCGCCGAACCTGGTGCCGCCTGCGGTGCTGCCCGCCGCAATCGCGGTGAGCGCGGTCGCGTGGCAGGGCGGCAGCGTCGTCGGGCCGGCGATCGGCGGCTTCCTCTACGCCGCCTATCCGTGGCTGCCTTATACGGTTAGCGCCGTCCTCTTCCTGCTGTCCTTCGCCGGCTTGATGATGATCGGCCCGGTGCCGCGCAGCACGATCGCCACGGGCGGCACGCCGTGGAGCCAGATGATCGACGGCCTCAAATATGTCCGCCGCAACCGGCTGGTGCTCGGCGCGATCTCGCTCGACCTGTTCGCGGTGCTGCTGGGCGGCGCGACGGCGATGCTGCCGGTGTTCGCGCGCGACATCCTCCATGTCGGCGCCGGTGGCGTCGGCGTCCTGCGGATGGCGCCGGCCGTGGGCGCGGTGACGACGGCGATATGGTTCTCGTTCCGCCCGCTCCGCAACGATGTCGGGGTCAAGATGTTGGCGGCCGTGATCGTGTTCGGCGGCGCGACGGTGGGCTTCGGCCTCTCGCGCAGCATGCCGCCCGCGCTCGTTTGCCTGGCGCTGCTGGGCGCGGCGGACATGCTTTCGGTCTTCGTCCGCCAGACGTTGATCCAGGTCTATACGCCGGATGCCATGCGCGGCCGGGTCGGCGCGGTCTCGACGCTGTTTATCTCCGGATCGAACGAGCTTGGCGAGGCCGAATCCGGCTTCCTGGCGGCACTGATCGGCCCGGTCGCCGCGGACGTTGCGGGCGGCATCGGCGCCGTGCTCGTCACGCTGCTGTGGGCGCGCTGGTTCCCGGAGCTCAGAAGGGCCCGCACGTTCGATCCACCCACCACCCTGGAAGACGCCCCGTTGCAGGAGAGACCGGTATGAAGGCGCTGAACATCCTCGATACGATCGGCAACACGCCCCACATCCGCGTGAGCCGCCTGTTCGGCCCCGATGCGGAGGTTTGGATAAAGTCGGAGCGATCGAACCCGGGCGGATCGATCAAGGATCGCATCGCGCTGGCGATGATCGAGGACGCCGAGCGATCGGGCA
>CAXTTP010000178.1:0-5958 GCA_964247195.1 uncultured Sphingomonadaceae bacterium | reverse complement strand
AAGCCCACCCCACCGAAGCCCCCCGCGGAAAAGCCTGCGCCGCCGAAGCCCGCGCCCAAGCCGGTGCCGCCGAAACCCGTGCCGGAGCCGGCTCCACCGAAGCTTGCGCCGCCGAAGCCCGCACCGAAGCCCGAGCCAAAGCCGAAACCGGCGCCAGAGAAGCCGGCTAAGCCTGAGAAATCCGAGAAGCCGGAGAAGGCGAAACCCGAAAAACCCTCGCCCGCAAAGGAGAAGCCTGCGCCCGCAAAGGACGCTCCGGCCAAGCGCACGAAGGAAAAGGCGGCGGAGAACCCTGCGCCGCCCGCGGCGCCCCGGACTTCGGCGGCCAAGGAGGCGATCGCCAAGCTCCAGCGCGACGAGGCCGCGAAGGGCAGCGGCCAGGGCGCGAAAGCGGCCGGATCTCGGCTCGGCCCCAACTTCCTGAAAGGGATCAAAGCCGAAAAGACGACAGGCAAGGCGGCCGCTCCGCCCGCCGCGGCGGTGAGCGATCGGGCGATGGCGGGGCTGGCGGCGGCGATCAAGCGGCAGGTCCAGCCCTGCTACGAGCTCGGATCGCTGCAGGGCACGGACGCGATGCAGATCGTGACCACGCTGCGCCTGCGGTTCAACAAGGACGGCACCACCGCCACGACGCCCACGATTACCGACCAGAGCGGGGTCAATGCGGATAATCGCGCTTATGCCCGCCAGATCGGCGAGGTCGCGAAGCGCGCGGTGCTGCGCTGCGCGCCGCTCCGGCTGCCGGCCGAGCTCTATGACGGCGGCTGGGAGGACCTCGAGCTCGTGTTCACGCCGGGGCAGATGCAATGAGGCCGGCGCGTCTGCCCGCAGTGATGCTGCTCGCGGTGGCGGGCGGCTGCATGCCGGTGGTGCGCGGCACGGTCGCGCGCCACGATCCGCTCGCGCAGCAGCTGATCGCGCTCGCGGCGGCACGCATCCAGCGCTGCTACAGCATGCCGCGGCTAGGCCATGCCGCCCGCCAGATCGAGACGAAGCTGTCGGTGCGCTACGCCCCCGACGGCAGCCTTGCCGCCGTGCCGGAGCTCGTCGCCCAGCGCGGCGTGACGGACGCGAATCGTGCCGATGCCGGGCGCGTGGCGGAGGCGGCGGTAGCGGCGGTGATCCGCTGCACGCCGCTCAACCTGCCGCCGGAACATTATCGCGATGGCTGGGACATGTTTGAGCTCAGCTTCAGCCCGAAGGCGGTGGCATGACGGCGCAGATCATGGCAATTCCACGATGGAGATGAGAATGCGTCCGCTCTGGTTAATGGCGCTGATCGCCGCCGTCGTGAGTGCGCCCGCGGCGGCGCAGATCCGCGTCGACATCACCGGCGGCATCTCCTCGCCGATGCCGATCGCGATCCCGGTGATGCCAACCCCGTCGACCGTCGGCACCGCCGCCGGCGACACCGCGGCACTCGGCGCGCGCTTGGCCGAGGTGATCAGCGCCGACCTCAAGAATAGCGGCCTGTTCAACCCGCTGGGGCCGAACGCGGCGGGATCGATCGAATTCAACCGGGTGACCTCGCCCGATTTCCCGCGCTGGACGGGCACCGGCGCGCAGGCGCTGGTGCAGGGCTTTGTCCAGTCGAACGGCGACGGCACGCTGACGGTCGGCTGCTATCTCTACGACGTGTTCGCGCAGAGCGAGCTCACTCGCCAGGGCTTCGTCGTGGCGCCGGGAGCATGGCGGCGCGCGGCCCACAAATGCGCAGACACAGTCTATACCCGGCTGACCGGCGAAGGGCCCTATTTCGACAGTCGGGTCGTCTACGTCTCCGAGAGCGGGCCGAAGAACAACCGCATCAAGCGGATGGCGGTGATGGATCAGGACGGTGCCAATCACCGCTTCCTGACCAACGGCCGCTCGATCGTGCTGACGCCGCGCTTCGCGCCGAGCCAGCAGACGATCACCTTCATGTCGTTCGAGAACGACCGGCCGCGGGTCTACGTCTACAATGTCGGCACGGGCGCCAAGCGACTGGTGGTCGACCAGCCGAACCTCACCTTCGCTCCCCGCTTCTCGCCGGACGGGCGCTGGCTGCTTTTCTCGATGGCGGTCGCGGGCAACACCGACATCTACCGGGTGCCCGCCGGCGGCGGCGCGCCGCAGCGGCTGACGACCTCGCCCGGCATCGATACCGGCGGCAGCTATTCGCCGGACGGCTTGAAGATCGTGTTCGAGAGCGACCGGTCGGGCGGTCAGCAACTCTACGTGATGAACGCCGACGGATCGAACCAGCAGCGGATCAGCTTCGCCGGCGGCCGCTATGCGACGCCGGTGTGGAGCCCAAAGGGCGATCTCGTCGCCTTCACCAAGATCGCCGGCAGCTTCCGCATCGGCGTGATGCGGCCGGACGGGGGAGGCGAAAAATTGCTGACCGACGCGTGGCAGGACGAGGGGCCGAGCTGGTCGCCGAATGGACGGGTGATCATGTTCTTCCGGACCGGCCAGGGCTCCGGCAAGGCCGATCTTTGGTCGGTCGACCTGACCGGCGTGAACGAACGGCGGGTGCCGACGCCGCTCGACGGATCCGATCCCGCCTGGGGACCGCTACTCCCCTGAGGGAACGGGATTTCCGCCGGTGATGGCGCGGCGTGGCGGGGCCGCAGATCGAGGGAGACGAGACGATGGCCAACACATCTGCGAAGCTGCTGCTGATGGCGGCGGTACTGGCGACCGCCGCCTGCTCCAAGAAGCCGCCGAAGGTGCTGCCGCCGCCGCCTCCGGTCGAGGGCGAGCGGGCCTTGCCGCAGCCTAACGACAACGGCGTCGGCACGCGCACGATCCCGGGCTCGGCCGCCGACTTCAGGGAAAAGGTCGGTTCCGACACGGTGCTGTTCGCCACCGACAGCTACGACATCGACGGATCGGCCCGGGCCATCCTCGATCGCCAGGCACAGTGGCTGCAGCAATATCCGAACGTGCGGATCACGATCGAGGGCCATTGCGACGAGCGCGGCACGCGCGAGTACAACCTCGCGCTGGGCGATCGGCGCGCGAACTCGGCGAAGAACTATCTCGCCGGAACCGGTGTCGGCGCGGCCCGGATCTCCACGATCAGCTACGGCAAGGAACGGCCGGTGGCGATGGGCTCCGACGAAGGCGCCTGGGCGCAGAACCGCCGCGCGGTGACCGTGGTGATCGAGGGCGCACGCTAGGTCTTCACCCTCGGCCGGGGCGCGAATGACGCGGAGAGGCGATCCTGGGGGCGGGCTCGCCTCTCCGCCCCGCTACGCGCCGGCGCCTCAGGGGCGAGGATCGGACCGCCCCGGGCGTGAACCGGGACGCCCGCGTCGGCACGTCCTCAAAAAAACTCCTGGCACGACCCGAGCGCGCCCGGCAGGCCGGCTGAGGCGACTCAAGCTACTCGTCGCCGTAGATCGCGATCTCCGGCGCCGCGTCGTGTGTCGCCATGGCGCGATACATGCCGGGAGTATTGAAGGCCCAGCCCCCGGACCCGTCCGGCGCTGCGACGATCATGCCTCCCGCGCCGCCCAGAGCCGCGAGTTCCTCGATCACCGCGTCGGCCGCGCCCTCGATGGTATCACCCGCCATCCGGACCCGCGCGCAGACCTCGTGGGCGGCCCCAAGGCGGATGAAATATTCGCCGGCGCCGGTGGCCGAGACGGCGCAGGCGCGGTCGTCGGCGTAGGTGCCGGCGCCGATCAGCGGCGAATCACCGATCCTGCCCCAGCGCTTGGCGGTCAGCCCGCCGGTCGAGGTCGCCGCGGCGACGTGCCCGGCCATGTCCGCCGCCACTGCGCCGACCGTGCCATATTTGATGTCGAGGTCGAACGCCTGAGGCCCGCTCGCCTTCAGCTCTTGCAGCTGCCGCCAGCGCTCCGCGCTGCGGAACCATTCCGGGCCGACCTGCTCCAGCCCCTGTTCCACCGAGAAGCGATCGGCACCGGCGCCGCTCAGCAATACGTGCGGGCTCTTGTCCATGACCGCGCGGGCGAGGCTTACCGGGTTCCGGGTGCGGGTCACGCCGGTCACGGCGCCGGCATCCAGCGAGGCTCCGTCCATCACCGCCGCGTCGAGCTCGTTGACGCCCTCGTAGGTGAAGACGGCGCCGCGGCCGGCGTTGAAATGGGGATCGTCCTCCAGCACCCGCACCGCCGCTTCGACGGCGTCGAGCGCCGCGCCACCGCCGGCAAGGATCTCCGCGCCTGCCGCCAACGCTGCCGCGAGGCCGGCGCGCGCGGCCTCGTCCTCGGCCGGGCCGAGGGTGGCGCGCTCGATCGTGCCGCAACCGCCGTGGATCACGAGCGTCCAGCTGGCGGTCGGGTCGGCGGGCGGCATCGGCAAGGCTCCGGCAGGTCGGCGAACGACACGGCCTTACCATCGGCGACGGAAAACCCTATAGCCGCAAGCGCAGCAGGCAACGGAAGCGATCCTCCCATGTCCATTCGCCCGTGGCGCGACATCACGCGCCGCCAGTCCCGCCGGATCATGGTCGGCAACGTGCCGGTCGGCGGCGGCGCGCCGGTGACGGTGCAGACCATGACCAACACTCCCACCTCCGATGCGCGCGCCACGATCGACCAGATCCGGCGCTGCGAGGATGTGGGCGTCGACATCATCCGCGTCTCCTGCCCCGACGAGGAGTCGACCGCAGCGCTCGGCGAGATCGTGCGGGCATCGCGCGTGCCGATCGTCGCGGATATCCATTTCCACTACAAGCGCGCGCTGGAAGCGGCGGACGCGGGCGCTGCCTGCCTGCGCATAAACCCCGGCAATATCGGCTCGGCAGCGCGGGTCGCCGAGGTGGTGCGCGCCGCCAAGGCCAATGGCTGCGCGATCCGCATCGGCGTCAACGCCGGCAGCCTCGAGCGCGACCTGCTCGAGAAATATGGCGAGCCGTGCCCGGAGGCGCTGGTCGAGAGCGCGCTCGACCATATCAAGCTGCTCCAGGATCACGACTTCCACGAATATAAGGTGGCGGTGAAGGCGTCCGACCTGTTCCTCGCCGTCGCCGCCTACCAGCAGCTCGCCGACGCCGTCGATTGCCCGCTCCATCTCGGCATCACCGAGGCCGGTGGCCTGATCAGCGGCACGGTCAAATCCTCGATCGGCATGGGCTCGCTGCTGTGGTTCGGGATCGGCGACACGATCCGGGTGTCGCTCTCGGCCGAGCCCGAGGAGGAGGTGCGCGTCGGCTTCGAGATGCTGAAGGCGCTGGGCATCCGCAACCGCGGCGTGCGCGTCGTCTCCTGCCCGTCGTGCGCGCGGCAGGGCTTCGACGTCATCCGCACCGTCCAGGCGCTCGAGGAGCGGTTGCAGCACATCCGCACGCCGATGTCGCTGTCGGTCCTGGGCTGCGTCGTCAACGGGCCGGGCGAGGCCCGCGAGACCGACATCGGCATCACCGGCGGCGGCCAGGGCAAGCATATGGTCTATCTGTCGGGAGTGACCGATCACCATGTCCAGGACGCCGACATGATCGAGCACATCGTCAGGCTCGTCGAGGCCAAGGCCGCCGAGATCGAAGCGGCCACGACGGACGCACCGGAAACGACCGCGGTCGCCGCGGAATAGTCGAGGTTGGAGGGGGCAGGGATGGACCGCACCGCGGCGATCTTCGCCCGGCCGAGCGCGTGGCTGGGGCTGCTGGGGTTCCTGCTGTTCGCCGCAGCGCTCGTCTGGACCGGCTATGAGAGCCTCGTTCCCGCAGCTGCGGCGAGCTGTCCCGAGCTGAAGCCGAGCGGCCCCGCCGACCATCTGCGCATCCTCGACATCGGCGCGCCCGAACTCGCCTTGCGCGGCAGCGTCTGCCTCGTCGTCGACAATGTCGTTAGCGAAGCGACGCTGCGGGCACGGCAGGCGATCGTCGCCGTGGCGAAGCTGGACCTCGTGCAGGCCGATCAGGCCGCGGCCGCCGCTTCCCCGCCGGCCGTCGTCGCGGCACCGGCCCGCTATCGCTATCGCCGCTACGTCCCCGCCGCTCAGGTG
>CAXTTP010000177.1:0-5992 GCA_964247195.1 uncultured Sphingomonadaceae bacterium | reverse complement strand
GCGCTCAGCCGGTCCTCCACCGGGCGCCATTCCACCTCGGCGATCGCCGGGCGACCGTCATGCCAGCGCGGGTTGCGCGTGAGGACGAGCCGATCGTTCGGGGACCAGGTGGTCAGGCGATAGGCGCCGGAGGCGACGACCGGCCGGTCGGCGGTCCAGCGCTCGCCCTCGGCCGCGATGCGGTGGAGCGGCAGCGCCGCCATCGCCGGATGGGCGAGGAGCTCGGGCAGCGCCGGGAATGGCGCGCTGAGCCGCACGATCACCTCGCCCGGCGCGGCGTCGATGCTCCGCACCGTCGCGAACAGGGCGGCCTCGGGAGAGGCGGTGGCCGGATCGCGCAACCGGGCGAAGACACTGGCGAAGGTGGCTGGCGTGATCGCCACCCCATCCGAGAAGTGCAGCCCTGGGCGCAGCGCGAACCGCCAGGTTCGCCCGTCCGCCGTGCTGCGCCAGCCGCTGGCCAGCCCCGGCTCGATCCGTCCGCGCGCATCGAAGCGGGTCAGTCCCTCGAACTGCTCGGCGGCGACGCGCAGCGTCGCCAGGTCGGAGAGCTTCTGGGGATCGAGGCCTTTCGCCTCGTCCTCGGACAGGCGCACCAGCCGGTCGCCGGGAGCGCCGCCGTCCTGCCCGCACGCCGCAAGCAGCAGCAGCGCCGCGCCGGCGGCCCGCACGCGCGGCACGTCGAGGCTCAGTGTGCCGGGATCGGCCGGTCGATCGTGGTCTTCTCACCCGCGCGAAGCGCCGCGAAGGTTGCCGGCGCGACGGCGGCGGCGTGATTGCCCCAGCTCGCGCGCACGAAGCTGATGATGGCGGCGAGCTGATCGTCCTTCAGGTCGTCGCGGAACGCCGGCATGCCGCCGCGGCCGTTGAGCAGGGTCAGCACCACCGGCTTCTCGTCGCCGACCACGAAGGCATCGCCGGCGAGCGCCGGGAAGGCGCCGGGAATACCCTCGCCCTTGGCCTGGTGGCAGGCGGCGCAATTGGCGGCGAACAGCGCGCCGCCGTCGAGCCCAGCCGCCGCCGGCGGCGCGATCGCGGCGGGTTCGGCGGTGGTCGATCCGGGCCGCGCCGGCGGTGTCTGTGCGATCGCGATGCCGGCGGTGGCGACAAGCGCGAGGGCGGCGATCCTGGCCATGCTCATAAGCGGACCTTCTTCACGGTGCAGGGATCAGGCGGGTATCAGGCCGAGGCGCGCTTGTGGAGTGCATCGATCTGCATCCACGCAGATTCGATGCCGCCCGCCTGCCAGCCGCCGATGTGGCTGAGATGCTCGCCGGCGAGGTAGATGCGGTTGTCCGGCTGCAGCAGCACCGGATAGTCGCGGGCGCGGGATTCGTCGCTCCACACCGCCCAGCCGCCCAGATTATACTGCACGCGGTGCCAGGCGACCGAGAAGGCGGTCTCGAAGCTCTCCGCATAGGCGCCCGGGAACACCTTCTGGCCGAATGCGACGGCCAGCTTCGCCCGGTCGGCAGGCGCCAGCGCGCTGACCTTCGCTGCGGCGCCGATGAAGTTGTAATAGCCGAGCAGCACGCCCTTGCGGCCGAGCCAGTTGGTCGACGGCAGCGAGATGCTGCCGATGTCGGGATCGTCGGTGTAGATATGGCCGCCATAGATCCACTCGTCCTCCTCCCAGAAGCGGCGCTTCATCTGGAGGCCGATCTTGCCGACCGGCGCGTAGGACACGCCGTTCATCGCCGTCTTCATCGCGTCCGACAGACCGTTGTCGATGCTCTTCAGCACCGAGAGCGGGATCGTGCAGATGCACCAGTCGCCCTTGACCACGCTGCGCTGGCCCTTGCCGTCGACGACGCTGACCGCGACGCCCGACGCATCCTGGCGGATCTTCTCGACGACCGTCGAATAGCGGATCATCTGCCCGACATGCTTCACGAACCCCATCGGCAGCATGTACATGCCGCCCTTCGGCTGGAACATCGTGCGCTGCTGATCCCATTCGCTGACCGAGGAGAGGATCTTCCACGCGTCCGAATGGAGCACGTCGGTAAGCGCATAGGGATTTGACGGCTCGCCCGCGATCAGGCCGGCGCCGGGCTTGACGATCCAGCCGCGGCCGTCGGTGCCCTTGTAATCGTGGGTCGGGCCGGTCAGCCAGCCTTCGCTGCTGAGGTAGTTGAGGAAGATCTCCTTGTCGTCGCCGGTGAACTGCTGGTCGAGCGAGCCGTTCTGGACCGTTTTGGCGAGCAGCTCGGCGGCGTGGCCGCGCATGTCGGCGGCGATCTCGCGCTTGCGCACGCGCTTGTTGGCGAGCGGGCCCGAGCCCTTGGTGAAATAGGCGTAGCTGTTGTCGTTGTCGTTGTTGAAGAGCTCCACCGGTACGTCGAACTCGCGGATATAGTGGAGCGTCGAGCGCTGGTGGAAGGGGATCCGCCACGGCCCGTGGTTGATGTACAGTCCCTCGTCGAAGTCGCAGGTCTGGGTCGCGCCGCCCAATTCGGTGAGCTGGAAGCCCTTGCGCGCTGTCTGTGACCGGCCGCCGGCGAAGCTCCGCGCCTCGATCACGGTGACGTCGTAGCCCGCCTTCGACAATTCATAGGCGGAGGTCAGGCCGGCGACGCCGGCGCCGAGGATCACGACCCGCTTGCCCTTGCCGCCGCCCGCGAGCGGCGGCGGCATCGTCGCCGCCGAGGCGATGCCCATCCCGAACGCTTCCATGCCGGCCATCACCAGCGCGGTCCCGCCGACCTGGCCGAGTCCCTCGAGAAAGGAGCGGCGTGTCATCGTCATAGGTCGTGCATCCTTATCGGGCCGGCGGGAGGCGCCGGCCACCCGCCCACCGTTTGCTTGGATCAGAAATTTACCGACACACGCGCATAATAATAGCCGCCGTTGATGCCATATGGGCCGAACTGATAGGGCGCGCCGCCCACCAGGGTGTCGCCGGAGAAATCGCCGTTCAGCGGGATAAACTGCACCTTCTCCGGCTTCTTGTTGAACAGATTGTTTGCACCGATCGCCAGCGTGACCGGCTTGGTGATGTGGTAGTCGATCTCAAGATCGGTGATCCCGGCCGGTTTGATCTTGCTGTAGTCGTAACTGCTGTCCAGCGCCGGATCATTGTCGTTGTACTGCAGAGCCACGGATTTGCTGAAATAGGTCTCGCGCGCGACGATCGAGAAATCACCGAGCGTCCAGTTCACGCCGCCGATAACCTTCAGGTGCGGCAGCGCTGTCGTCAGATAGCTGTACGTCTGTTGATTGAACAGCGACTGACCGGTTGCCGCGACGATTGCCGGATCCGCGCCCAGCTTGGTTACCTTGGTCTTGTTGTAGGCAGCCGAGAGGGTGAAGACGGCGCGGCCCGCGGCGCCAATATCGGCATCGTAGCTCGCCACGACGTCCACGCCGCGGGTGCGGGTGTCCGGCCCGTTGACGAAGGCGGAGACGAACTGCGGCAGATCCCCCTCCAGCACGACACCGGCGGCGGCGATGGCACCGACGACCGGATCGTTCGGGTTGGTGGTATCGGCCGACAGCGAGCCGCTACCGACGATGCGATCGCGAATCTTGATTTGGTAAGCGTCGATCGTGACCGTGAGGCGCGGCATCGGCCGCAGCACCACGCCGGCGCTGTAGCTGGTCGACTTTTCGGGGTCGAGGTTCTGGATGCCGAGCACCTTGGCAGCAGCTGAGTTGGCGGCGAGCTGCGCCGTTGCCGAAGTCGGCGCCACGTTCACCGCGGTATATTGCTCTTCGGCCAGCGTCGGCGCCCGGAAGCCGGTGGCGACGGTGCCGCGAAGCGCGATCTCTGGCGTGAAGTCGTAGCGGCCGGTCGCCTTGTACGTCGTCTTGCTGCCGAAATCCGAGTAATGCTCGTAGCGGACGGCGCCGTCGAGCTTTAGGTTTTCGACTGCAGTAAGCAGGAAATCGCCGTAGAAGGCGTAGTTATTCCGCGAGTGGCTGCCCGCCGCCAGTGGGTTGAAGCCGGGGAACGACTGTGCACCGGTACCGTAATATGAATTCGGCTCGCCCGCGCCGATCTTGTATTTGTTGCGACGATATTCCGCGCCGCCCGCCAGCGTGCCGAAGCCGGCGAACTCGTGCGTAATGTCTAGATCGCTCACCCATTCGGCTGCCTTGTAAAGACCGTCGTAGAAATTCCCCTGGTCGTTGCCCTGGAGCTGGAACAGCAGCGGGTTGATCGAATTGAGCGTCTTGATCTTGGCTCGATCGCTGCCGTAGCTCGTGCTCAGATCCCATTTCCAGTCGCTGATATCGCCCCTCAAGCCGCCGGTGAATTGATAGTCGACCTCGCGGAGTGCTTCCTGCGGCTGGAAGCCCTTTGGCCGCGGGATCGCAGCGGCGTTGCCGCTCGCGAGTGCCTGATCATAGGTGTAGGGCGCGCCGGTGGCCGGGTTCAAAGCGAGCACGCGGTTTGGCAAGCGGTAGTTCTCGAAAGACTCGGCGCGGCGCATGCCGTAAGAGCCGAAGCTGTAAGCCTGGATTCCATCGGTTATGTCGTAGCCCGCATTATAGGATGCGACACCGAACTTGGACTGAGCGTCGCCCACGATTGTGTTCAGGTTCGGGTAGCCTGGTGTGCTTGCGACGGCGTTGGCTAGAGCAGCGCTACCGCCAATCGTCGCCGGAGTTCCCGCTCCGGTGATGGGGTCGCTGACGATGCGAACATCAAATTTACCGCGATTGCTGAACTTGTGGTAGCGGTAGAAGCCGGTGACGTTGAGGAAGCCGCGATCGTTGGCAATGCCGTAGTTCAGGCTCGACGAATAGGTTTCGCCGTCGCCCGCGTAATATTGGCCGGCGGTTGCCGAGAAGTTGCCGCCAGCTTTGTTTTTGAGGATGATGTTGATCACGCCGGCGATCGCGTCGGAACCATATTGCGCCGAGGCACCGTCCTCCAGGACCTCGATATGGTCGATCGAACCCGGCGTGATGTAATCGAGGTCGGGCGCGGCGCCGCCCTGGAACGCGCCGGCAAGCACCTGGAGGTTGGCGGTGCCGTGGCGGCGCTTGCCGTTGACCAGCACCAGCGTTTCGTTGGGGTTGAGGCCACGCAGCGAAGCCGAGAGGGTCAGGTTCGCAGTGTCGCCGCCAAAGCCCTGCGCGGTGAACGATGGCACCAGTTGCGTCAGCACCTGGTTCAGGTTGGGCTGGCCGACATGCGCGATCGCATCGGAGCCGACCAGCTTGATCGGGGCAGCGCTTTCCGCCGCGGTGATACCGACCGCGCGCGTGCCGGTGACGATGATCTCGTCGCCGGGAACGGATTCGGTCGCCGCCGCCGATGCGTCCGGCGCGGCCGCCTGCGCGAACGCGGCAGCCGGAACGGCGAGCAACGCCGTAGTCAGGGCGAGATACGAAATGGTTCGCGCAGAAGCAGCCATGGAATCCCTCGTTCGCTTGCAGGAAGCGCCTGATCGGATCCCCTCCGTGAGTTATCTTTTTGGCCTCTCCCGATGTCCCGCCTTGGCCGGCAGGATCATCTTGTCACCTACGCTACGTTCAGCATGCGCGACATCGCCGGTGCGACGCGCCAGATGGCGACGCCGACGGTACACCCGCTGCAATGAGTACTGGTCCGAACCCGGTCCCTCGATCGGTCGAGGGCATCATCCTCCCGGACGGATAGACGGAATGCAATACGGGATCACAGTCATGGGAAACTTTGTTTACCACCTGTGTCAAAGTGTCACACCTGCTTCGCCATCGGCTGGAAGCGGACCGTCAGCGGACCGGCCGCGACGCCCACCTCCGGCTGGGGGACGAAGCCTGCCGCCCGGTAGAAGGGAACGCCCGGCAGCGTCGCCATCAGTTCCAGCCGCCGGAACCCGGCAGACGCCGCCGCCGCCTCGCAGGCGGCGAGGAGCGCCGCGCCGACGCCTCGCCGGGCAAACGGCGGATCGATGAAGAAAGCGCGGATGCGGGCGGCGTCGCGCGCGGGATCGAGCAGGCCGTTCGCGCGCGCGGCGAAGCGGTCGCCGCCGAACAGGGTGCGCCGCCGGCTCCAGCC
>CAXTTP010000176.1:0-6058 GCA_964247195.1 uncultured Sphingomonadaceae bacterium | reverse complement strand
CACCGGCGGCGCGCGCGGCGCCGGCGATCGTCGCGTCGCTGACCGGACCGGCGCCGTAGAGTGCGGCGTGGAAGCGGCGGTACTGGTCCGGGCCTGCTGCGGCAGCGGCGAGGCTGGCGCGCGCGGCGGCGCGGCTGCTCTCGGCCAGGATGGGGAGTTCGCGGTAGACGATGCGGACTTGCGGGTCGGCGTCGATCAATTGCGCCACAACCGGCAGGCTGGCGCGGCAATAGCCGCAATTATAATCGAAATACTCGACCACCGTCACGTCGCCGCGCGGATTGCCCGCCCAGGCGCCGGCATAGGGACGGACGATAATGTCGCGATGCTGCGCCACCAGCTTGCCCGACTCGCGATCCTGGAGCTTGCCCATCGCCTCCGTGATGACCTCCGGATGGGCGAGCAGATAGGCACGCACCTGCGGCCCGACGCTGCCGCCTGCGCGCAGGCGATCGGCGGCAAAGGTGCCGGCGCCGCCGAGCACGACCCCGGCGAGCGCCACCAAGGGCAGGGTCCAACGGCTCAACGGCATTGCTTGCGATTCTTCTTGTCGTCGCAGAACTCGTTGCGCGCGGTCATGGCGATGTCCTGCGCGCGGATCCAGTCGGGCGTGTTGGCGGGGATGTTGGCGAGCGCGTAGCGTGCGCTGGCCGACGCGGTGCGCGTATCGCCGGTCATGCTGGCGCGCTCGGCGGTGGCGAGCGCGGCACGCGCGGTGTCGCCGGTCAGTTCGTACACGGTGCCCAGCTGATACCAGGCGAACGGGTTCTCGTCGTCGCGCGCGACCGCGGTGCGCAGCACGCGCACGGCTTCGGAGTAGTGCGACTTGTCCTCCGTCGCGATCAGGGCATGGCCATAGGTGGTGGCGATCAGCGGACTGTAACGCGAACCCTCCGTCGCAGCCTTGAGCGGGGCGATCGCGTCACGCGGCTTGCCGGCCTCGAGCAGGATCTGACCCTGGACCTCCAGGAAATAAGGGTCGTTCGGCTGGGCGCGGACCAGTGCTGCGGCCTCGGCATCGGCCTTGTCGGGGACGCCGCCCTTGTGAAAAGCATAGGCGCGGGCATAGTGCCCGTAGATCGACTGATCGGTTTCCGGGTAATCGCGCAGCGTGCGTTGCGGGTCGGCCGAATATCCTTCCAGCTTCGCCTTCACACGGCGAAAGCGCTCCTCCAGCGCCGGGTCCGGCCGGATGCCGTAGGCGGGCGAGCGCAAGACGTCGGCAGTCAGCGTCTGGATACGCTCGCCCGACAGCGGATGGGTCTGCATGAACGGGTCGATGTTCTCGACGCCGTAGCGGTATTCCTGCTGTTGCAGCTTCTTGAAGAATGAGAGCAGGCCGCGCCCGGTGACGCCGGCGGTGTTGAGGAACTTCAGACCCGTCGCGTCCGCGGTCGACTCCTGCACGCGGCTGAAGGCGAGATACTTGCCCAGTGCCGCCTGCTGCCCCGCCGCCAGGATGCCGGCGCCCGCCTCGCTGCCGCCCGCCGCGATGGCGGCAATGCCCAGCACCATCGACAGCAGCTGGATGCCGAGCGCCGGCTCGATCCCGGCATCGCTGAGGATGACATGCCCGTCGGCGACGTGGCCCAGCTCGTGCGCGATCACGCCCTGCACCTCGTTGGCGTTGGCGGCGGCCTGGATCAGGCCGGCGTTGACGTAGATCGTCTGGCCGCCGGCGGTGAAGGCGTTGATCTCGTCATCCTGGATCAGCATCACCTTGACGTCGTGCAGCCCCATGCCCGCCGCCTTGGCCAACGGCGTGATCATGTCGGCGAACATCGCCTCGGTCTCGGCATCGCGCAGCACCGACGGTCCCTGCTGCTGGGCGGCGGCGGGGGGCGCCCAAAGCAGCGAGGTCATCGCAACGGCGGCTAGGAGGCGCTTCATGGGCGAGGGTACTGCCACAATTTCGGAAAGTCGGACAGATGGGGCAGGCGGAGTGAATGCGGGGTGAAGAGGGACCCCTCTCCTCCCAGGAGAGGGGTGAGCCTGCGAAGCAGGCGAGGGGTGAGGACAGGACGATACTCTTGAGCCCTCCTGTCCTCACCCTTCCGCCGTCTCCTAGGGTGGGAGGGGACGGTCAACCTCCCCCGATCAACACGCCCGCCGCGACCACCAGCGCGCCGCCCAGCATCACCTTGGCCGCCGCGGACACGGGCGGCGTGTCCATGTAGCGATACTGGATCCAGGCGATGACACCCAGTTCGACCAGCGCAACGAGTGCCGCAGCGATCGTCGCCGTCCAGAAATCGGCAATGAGGAAGGGCAGGGTATGGCCGATGCCGCCCGCCGTGGTCATCGCACCGCAGACCAGCCCGCGCAGCAACGGCGCGCCGCGGCCCGACAGGCGGCCGTCGTCGGCCAGTGCTTCGGCAAAGCCCATCGAGATGCCGGCCCCGATGCTGGCCGCCATGCCGACCAGAAACGCATCGTGCGACGCCCGCGTCGCAAAGGCGGCGGCGAACACCGGTGCCAGCGTGGAGACGGAGCCGTCCATCAACCCGACCAATCCCGGCTGGACGATCTGCAGCACGAAGCGGCGGCGTGCATTCTCGTCCTCGGCGTCGCGCGCTTCGCCGGGCAGGCGACGTGCCTCGATCTCGCCGGCGGTCTTCAGATGATCGAGTTCGGCGGTGGCGAGATCGCCCAGCAGCTTGCGCACGGCGGCATCCTGCGTCCGGGCGGCGGCCTCGCGATAAAAGAAGCCGGCGGCGCGCTCCATCCGCTGCGCTTCCTCGCGAACCGCGTCCACGCCGCGGCGGATCGTCGTGCGCGGGGAGGGCGGGGCATAGGCACCGCGCACCTCGCGCCGCGTGATATAGCTGATCCGCTGGCCGAAGCGCTCGACGTAAAGGTCGATCAGCGCGCGGCGGTGGCCATCCTCCTCGGCCGACATCTCATCAAACAGCGCCGCCGAGTCCGGATAGTGTTCGCGCAGATGCTCGGCGAACTCGCCATAGATGCGGCCGTCCTCCTCTTCGTTGGCGATGGCGAGCGCCAGCACCTCACGTTCGGAAAGCTGGTCGAAACGGCGCATGCGCGAGGGTTAGCGGCGAGGGCGCGGGTTGGCTAGGGCGACCGGCCGTCCCCGGCCGCGAGCAGCGGAAGGGGCTCGCGAGCGACATCGCCCGTCGCAAGCCCCCTCCGTCACGCGCCAAGTGCGTGCCGCCTTCCCGCGAACGGGAAGGACCGCATCACGCGCCGAAGGTGCGCTGCCACCAGCCGCGGCGGGGCGGCTCGGTCGGTGCGTCCGGTTCGGCCGATGCCGCGTCGACCGGCGGCGTGCCGTCGTCGCCGGTGGCGAGCGCCGTCTCGTCCGGGTCGTTGGCGGCCTGTGGCGGGGCGGAGACCGCCTGCGCGGCGTCGGCCGCCGGTGCCTCGGCGATAACCGGCAACTCGGGCTCCGGCGGCGGCGCGTTGGTCTCACCGTCTCCGTCGGTGGGAGCGGGCTTGCGCCGCGACCGACGCTTCGGCTTGTCTGCGTCTGCTGGCGCCGGGTCCGTCTGAGGTTCCGCGTCGACATCCGTCTGCGGCTCGATCACCGCCTCCGCCTCGCCGCCCGCGGCCTTGCGCCGCGAGCGACGCGGCTTGGCGGGTGCCTCGCCCACGAACGTCGGTGCCGTGTCGGCGGTGTCGGACGCAGGTTCCGGCTCAACCTCGGCAGGCGCTTCGATCACCGCCGGTTCGGCCGCATCCGCCGTCGCGGTTCGACCGCGCGAGCGACGGCGCGGCTTGGGCCGGGCGTCCTCCTCGGGGGTGGGGAGGTCGAGCGGGCTCACGACGTGTCCGGCATCGCCCGCCTCGATCAGTTCGGGCTCCGCCTCCGTGTCGCCCGCATCCGGCTCGTCCTCGTCGCTGCCGGGCGCGTCGAGCGGCATCTGCGGAACGGTGATCGCCTCGGCCTGGGCGTCTCCGCCCTCGCCGCGACGACCGCCGCGGCGGCCACGGCGACCACGGCGCCGGCGACCGCCTTCGCCCTCGTCGCGCGCTGCTTCGACCGGCGTGCCGTCGTCCGCAGCCGCTTCGTCGCCGACGAACTCGAGCTCGGGCTCCGGCTGTTCGTCGCCGTCGCCTTCGCCGACCTCGCCCTCGTCCGCGCCGGCCTCGGACTGGTCGAGCTGCTCACCCTCCTCGGTCCGGCCACGCCGCCGACTGCGACGCTTGCGGCTGCCCTCGCTCTCGGGGCGTTCCTCGCGGCTCGCGATCGGACGTTCGCCGGGCGCGTCCACTTCGCGCTCTGCCTCGATCTCCTCCTCATAGTCGTCGGCCTCGACCTCATCGAGGTCGTCCTCCTCCTCGACCAGCAGCAAGGGCTCGATGCGCGGTGCGTGCGCGGGCGGCGGGCCCGACGCTTCGACGACCATCCGCGCGCCCTCTTCCTCGCGGTCGGGCAGGATCTCGACCTGGACGCCGTAGCGGTCCTCGATCTCGGCGATGTCGCCGCGCTTGCGGTTGAGCACGTAGACGGCCGCTTCCTGGCTGGCGCGCAGCGTGATGCACGAGCCGCGCCCGCGCGCCGCTTCGTCCTCGATCAGGCGCAGCGCCGACAGGCCGGCGGACGCGGCGGTGCGGACCAGGCCCGTGCCCTCGCAATGCGGGCAGGTGCGCGACGACGCTTCCAGCACGCCGGTGCGCAGCCGCTGCCGGCTCATCTCCATCAGCCCGAAGGACGAGATGCGGCCGACCTGGATGCGCGCGCGGTCGTCCTTCAGCGCTTCCTTCATCGCCTTCTCGACCTTGCGGACGTTGGAGCCGTTGTCCATGTCGATGAAGTCGATCACGACCAGGCCCGCCATGTCGCGCAGGCGCAACTGCCGCGCGATCTCCTGCGCGGCCTCCAGATTTGTCGCGGTGGCGGTCTGCTCGATATTGTGTTCGCGTGTTGAACGGCCCGAGTTGATGTCGATGGAGACCAGCGCCTCGGTCGGATTGATGACCAGGTAGCCGCCCGACTTCAGCTGCACGACCGGGTTGTACATCGCCGCCAGCTGGTCCTCGACGCCCGCGCGTTGGAACAGCGGCACGGCATCCGCATATTGCTTTACCCGGCGCGCATGGCTGGGCATCAGCAGCCGCATGAAGTCCTTGGCGTGGCGGAAACCGTCCTCGCCCTCGACGATCACCTCGTCGACCCCGGCATTGTAGATGTCGCGGATCGCACGCTTGATCAGGTCCGAATCGCCATAGACGAGCGCGGGCGCGGCGGACTTCAGCGTATCCTCGCGGATACCGTCCCACAACCGGGCGAGATAGTCGAAGTCGCGCTTGATCTCGCCGCGCGTGCGCTGAAGTCCGGCGGTGCGGACGATGCAGCCCATCGACGGCGGCAGCTTCATGTCCGCCATGATCGACTTCAACCGCTTGCGGTCGGACACATTGGAGATCTTGCGGCTGATACCGCCGCCATGCGACGTGTTGGGCATCAAGACGCAATAGCGGCCCGCCAGCGACAGATAGGTGGTGAGTGCGGCACCCTTGTTGCCGCGCTCCTCCTTGACGACCTGGACCAGCAGCACCTGGCGGCGATGGATGACGTCCTGGATCTTGTAGCGACGGCGCAGGTTCTGGCGGCGCTGGCGTAGTGCCTCCACCTCCTCGTCATTGCCGCGGCCACGGCGCGCGCGCGGCGGCGCGTCGTCGCCCTCGGCCCGCTCACCGTCCTCGGCCGCTACGTCCTCTTCGCCTTCCGGATCGCCGGCCGGTTCGAGCTCGTCTTCGGCCTCATCGTCGAGGTCGTCATCGTCCTGTTCGGCGCGCAACGCAGCCTCTTCGGCCGCATGCTCGGCCTCTTCGCGCAACAGCGCTTCGCGATCCTCCTTGGGGATCTGATAGTAATCGGGATGGATCTCGGAAAAGGCGAGGAAGCCGTGACGATTGCCGCCGTAATCGATGAACGCCGCCTGCAACGACGGCTCGACCCGGGTAACCTTGGCTAGATAGATATTGCCCTTGAGCTGCGCGCGCTCGGCGCTTTCGAAATCAAACTCGTCGATCCGGTTTCCCTTGACGACGGCAACCCGGGTCTCTTCCCGGTGGCGTGCGTCGATCAGCATAC
>CAXTTP010000175.1:0-6087 GCA_964247195.1 uncultured Sphingomonadaceae bacterium | reverse complement strand
GACGGTCGCCGAGCCGGGCACGGCGGGGCCGGCGAACGGCTCGTCATGGATCGTCGCGCGGCGGCCGGGCCCGTACGATATCGTCCGAACGACGCCGTCCGGCACGTCCTGGACCAGCCCGTCGACGACGACCCGCACCTCCGCCATCGCCGGGCCGCACGATGCTCCGGCAGCCAGCGCCAGTCCGATCAGCAGGGGCATCCGCGTCCGCATGGCCACCGGCATAGGAACACGGGCCTAAACCGCCGGATAAGGCTTCGGGTTAAGCGGCCGCTTACGGTGACATACGGGAGACGCGCGCCCCCGCGACAGTGCCGCTGGACGAAGGCCGGCCGGTCCCGCAGAGGCTGGCCTGACGCCCGCACGAGGGAAAGGATCGACGTGACGGCTCCGGCTGCGGCAAGAACCGCCTACGACGTCGTCGGCTATCCTTCGGGCGTGTTCGCGACGACCCATCCCGACCATCTCGCGACGGTGGCGCGGCTGCATGGGCTGACGCCACCCGCGGTCGAGACGGCGCGGGTGCTCGAAATCGGCGGCGGCGACGGCATGAACCTGATCGCGATGGCCGAGGCGCTGCCGCGGGCGCGGCTCCTCGGTATCGAACTGTCGGAGGCGCAGGTCGCGCGCGGCCGGGCGATCGCTGCCGCGGCGGGTCTCGGCAACGTCCGCATCGAGGCCGGCGACATCCTCGATGCGGCGCACACGCTTGGCGGATCGTTCGACTATGTCATCGCCCACGGCGTCTATGCCTGGGTGCCGCGGCCCGTTCGCGAGGCGGTGATGGCGCTGATCGGGCGGGTGCTGGCGCAAGACGGCGTCGCCTTCGTCAGCTACAACGCGCTTCCGGGCGGCCATTTTCGCCGCATCCTGCGGGAGATGACGCTGTACGCGGTGGGCGGCATCGCCGATCTGCGGGAGCGTGCCGCTGCGGCGCGGAGCTTCCTCCAGGAGTTCTCGGCGCCGCGCGAAGAGGATCCGCCGACGCTCGCCGCGCTCCGCGAGATCGCCGCGGCGGTGTCCGCGAAGGCGGCGGCGCTTCTGCTCCACGACGAGCTGTCCGAGGTCTACGAGCCGCAGGCATTTTCCGAAGTCGTCGCCGCGGCCGCCGCCCATGGCCTGCGCTTCCTCAACGAGGCGGAGCCGGGCCGGCTCGCCGAGGGCATGCCCGAAGCGGCGCTCGACGACGCCGCGCTGGTCCGCTCTGTCCAGAGCGGCGACCATCGCCAGCTATGCTCCTTTCACCAGACGCTGTTCGTGCGGGATGGCTGCGTTCCGGCACGATCGCCCGATCTCGACCGGCTGCGGGATTGCTACATCTCGCTGCAATGCGAGCGCGACGGCGCGACCGGCTTCCGCTCGCCGGCGGGCAGCTTCGCGATCTCCGACCGGGCGCTGGCCGATGCGGTCGGGATGGCTGCCGCGGCGTGGCCGCGCCGCCTGCGGGTCGGCGATCTCGTCGACGATCCGCTCCGGCTGCACGCGATCTACCGGCTGTTCCGGGGCACGGCGATCGAGCTGCACAGCATCCCGCTTCCGGGTACCGCCGTGCCCGGCCACAGGCCGCGCGCGAGCGGCCTCGCCCGCGCCCTGATCGCGCGGGGCGAGGAGAAGCTGTTCACGCTCGACCATCGCCCGATCCTGTTCAGCGATCCGGCCGCGCGCGCGTTCCTCGCGCTGCTCGACGGCAGCCGCGACCGCGCCGCGCTCGAAGCGGCGTGGGCGGTGTCCGGCTTCGCCGGCGCCGCCAGCGTCGACGAGGCGCTTGCCCGTCTCGCCGCGCTGCCGCTGATGCTCGACTGACCGGTTCGCGCTCAGCCGAGCCGTTCGACCGCAGCCTTGGCGAGCTTCGCGCTGGCCGCGGCCAGCGTTCCCTGCACCACCGGATCGAAGGCGCGATCGGAGGCTGCATTCAGATGCGCGCCGAGCATCAGCAGCTCGCGCGCGCCGACCTCGGCCTTGAACCACCACGGCGGCGGTCCCGGAAACGGCCACACCAGCCGGAACCCGTTGCCGCAATAATCGTCGATCAGCCGGCCGACATGGCCGCCGACGAGGACGGCCGCCCGCTCCGCGCCCGATGTCCGGGCATCCGTGAACGCGCCGGCGACATCCGCGAGCAGTTCGACGCGGGTGACCAGTGCCTCGGCAAGCGCGATCGTGAACGCCTCCAGCGGCGGCAGCGGCTGGGGGTTGAGCGACGCTTCCTCGCCGGCGCGGCGGACCTCGCCGATGACGTCGCGGAGTGCCGGCAGGTGCCGGGTGATCAGCGCCAGCAGCGCGTTGCCGAGTACCGCGGTCGTCCAGGGTTCCGGCTGCGGGCCATAGCGCCACGTCTCGGACGAAGTGCCGAAGCGGAGGATTTCCTTGGCCGCGATGCGGGTCACCGGGTCCCATGGTCCGGGCTTGAGCGGGTGATCCGGGTCGGGCTGGCCGGAATTGCCGCCGCGACCGAGCGCGGGGGCGAACAGCGTGTAGAGCTTGGCTAAATCGAGCTGCAGAAGTGCCTGATCGTTCGCCATCGTCGATCTCCTGAGCGCATCGATGCGCATGCCCGGCATAGGACGCCGACCGAGCGGGATCGGCGGTGATCGCCGGCACACGAGGAACAGATCGGCCGAGCGGGCGCCGCTTATCGCGGGGCGTCCGGCCGCCTACATGCGTGACCAGCCACCGAAGGACAGGACATGATCGACATCGCCACTGCCGGCACCTTCCAGCTCGGAACGCGCACCGTAAAGCGCCTCGGCTACGGCGCGATGCAGCTCGCCGGGCCGGGCGTGTTCGGACCGCCGAAGGATCGCGAGGGCGCGCTCGCGGTGCTGCGCGAAGCGGTGGCGAGCGGCGTCGATCATATCGACACGAGCGACTTCTACGGCCCGCACGTCACCAACCAGCTGATCCGCGAGGCGCTCCACCCCTATCCCGACGATCTCGTCATCGTCACCAAGATCGGCGCGCGGCGCGGCGACGACGGCTCGTGGAACCCGGCCTTCTCGGCCGACGACCTGACCCGTGCGGTCCACGACAATCTGCGCAACCTGGGCGTGGACGTGCTCGAGGTCGTCAACCTGCGCCTCATGTTCGACATCCACGGCCCCGCCGAGGGCTCGCTCGAGGCGCCGCTGACCGCGCTCGCCGAGCTCCAGCGGCAAGGGCTCGTTCGCCATATCGGCCTCAGCAACGTGACCCCGCGGCAGGTCGCCGAAGGGCAGGGCATTGCTGCGATCGTCTGCGCGCAGAACCAGTATAATCTCGCGCATCGCGAAGACGACGCGCTGATCGACACGCTTGCGGGCGACGGTATCGCCTATGTGCCGTTCTTCCCGCTCGGCGGGTTCACGCCGCTCCAGTCCACCGGCTTGAGCAAAGTCGCGGCCGGGCTCGGCGCGACGCCGATGCAGGTCGCGCTCGCCTGGCTGCTGCACCGCGCGCCAAACATCCTGCTCATTCCCGGCACCTCCTCGGTCGGGCATTTGCGGGAGAACCTTGCGGCAGCCGATCTCGACCTGCCACCCGACGCGCTGGCGGCGCTCGACCGGATCGCGGCCGACGCGCTGGCCTGACCCGCGTGCGTCAGCGTGGAGGGCATCGCATATCCCGAGCGAACCGCGGATGCCGCGGCCGCACGCCGGAGGCATGCGTCGAGTGGCGTACTTGGCGGACGGCCCGACTACCCGCTAGGCAGATGCGGTCATCGGAAAGGTTTGCCTCGTGCGCATGCTGCTAGCTCCCCTCCTCGCCGCCGCCGGGCTGGCTGCGGTCGCCCACGCCCAGCCTGCCGCGGACGATCCCTATATCTGGCTGGAGGACGTATCCTCCGCGCGCGCCATGGCGTGGGTCGGATCGCATAATGCGGCGACCACCGCCGTGCTCGAGGCGGATCGCCGCTATGCCACGCTCTATTCCGAGGCGCTGGCGATAGCGGGCGCGCGCGATCGCATTCCCGCGCCCAGCTTCACCCATGGCGAGATCTACAATTTCTGGCAGGATCCCGATCATCTGCGCGGCATCTGGCGCAAGACGACGCTTGCGGACTATCGCGCCGCCGCGCCGCACTGGACCACCGTGCTCGACATCGACGCGCTCGGCCAAGCCGAGGGCAAGAGCTGGGTGCTCAAGGACACGTCCTGCCTGCCGCCGGACGATCGGCGCTGCCTGGTCTCGCTTTCCGACGGCGGCGAGGATGCCGTCGAGGTGCGCGAGTTCGATCTCGACACCGGCCGCTTCGTCGACGGCGGGTTCCGCTTGCCGCGCGCCAAGCAGGACATCGCCTGGGAAGATGCCGATCACCTGCTGATCGCCACCGAATGGAGCCCGGGCGACCTCACGACGTCGGGCTATCCGTACATCGTCAAGCGCCTGGCCCGCGGCCAGCCGCAGTCCGCGGCAACAGAAGTCTATCGCGGCGACAAGGCCAGCGACGTCGGCGTGAGCCCGGCGGTGATCCGCGACGGCAAGGGCAACCAGATCGCCTACGTCAGCCGCGCGATCGACATCTTCCGGTCCGAGACCTACGTCTTAACCGCGCGCGGCCCCGAGCGGCTCGCCATTCCCGGCAAGGCGCATATCGCCGACCTAGTCGACGGTCGGGTGATCGTGCAGCTCGACGAGCCGTGGCCGGCCGCCGGTCCCGCCTTCGTCGCCGGTGCGGTGGCCGAGCTCGACCTTGCCGCCGTGAAGGCGGCGCCGGGGCAGCCGAAGCCGCGCCTCGTCTGGACGCCCGGCCCACGCGACGCGCTCGACGGGGTGAACTCGACCCGCGACAAGCTGCTCATCAGCACGCTCGAAAATGTGCGCGGCCGCGCCTGGATCTATTCGCCCAAACGCGGTGGCGGCTGGACCGCGTCGCGCCTCTCCTTGCCCGACAACCTCGCGGTCTCCTATGGCGCGACGGACAACAAGTCGAACCTCGCCTTCGTCAACGCCAGCGGCTTCCTGACGCCATCGACGCTCTACCTCGCCGATGTCGGCAGCGGCGCGCTCACCCCGGTCAAGACGCTGCCCGCGCAGTTCGACGCCTCGCGCGACGTCGTCGAGCAGCTGGAGGCGACGTCGAGCGACGGCACCAAGGTCCCCTATTTCGTGGTGCACCGGAAGGACATCGCCTATGACGGCACGACGCCGACGCTGATGACCGCCTATGGCGGCTTCCAGGTGAGCGAGACGCCTTATTATTCGGGAACCACCGGCAAGCTCTGGCTGGAGCGCGGCGGCGCCTTCGTGCTCGCCAACATCCGCGGCGGCGGCGAGTTCGGCCCGGCCTGGCACGAGGCCGGGATCGGCGCCAAGCGACAGATCGTCTACGACGATTTCGCGGCGGTGGCGAAGGACCTCGTCGCCCGGCGCATCACCTCTCCGCGGCGGCTCGGGATCGAGGGCGGCTCCAATGGCGGGCTGCTGATGGGCGTCGAGTTCGTCCAGCATCCGGAGCTCTGGAACGCGGTCGTCATCGACGTGCCGCTGCTCGACATGATCCGCATCGCGAAGATCGCCGCCGGCGCTTCGTGGCAGGGCGAATATGGCGACGTGAACGCCGACCCTGGGGTCATGGCGTTCTGGCGCAAGCTCTCGCCCTATCAGAACCTGAAGGCCGGCGTGCGCTATCCCGAGCCGTTCATCTTCACGACCACCAAGGACGACCGCGTCGGGCCGCAACATGCGCGCAAGTTCGCGGCGCGAATGGAGGAGATGCGCCTGCCTTTCTATTATTACGAGAATACCGAGGGGGGACATGGATCGGGTGCGGACCTGAAGCAGGCGGCGCACACCACCGCGCTGACGATGACCTATCTGCAGCGCAAGCTGATGGACTAGGGCTAGCCCGCGCCCGCACCGCCGGGCCGCCCTCGGCGGAGCAGACATGACGCCGCATCGACAGTGATCGTGCCGGTCCATATACGGAAATGTCGGCGGGCGCGGAGGGGTCGCGGCGGACACAATCTGGGGGGCGACCGGTGCTGAAGTCTCTTGTTCGATCGCTGGCCAAGGCGCTCCCATGCGCGCTTCTCGTCGCCGCGACGGCGCCGCAGGCGATCGATCTGCCCGGCGACCGGCTGTTCCCCGAGAGCGTATCGATCACGCCGG
>CAXTTP010000174.1:0-6150 GCA_964247195.1 uncultured Sphingomonadaceae bacterium | reverse complement strand
GTGCGGCGACGTCGATGCCGTTGCGCACGACGCGGATCGCGCCGGTGTCGCAGCCGATCATCCGCGCATAGGAGGCGGCGCCCGCGGCCGAGTTTGCGGTCAGCACCACGTCCGGGCGGCGCGCGAGCGCCCGGAACACGGCCGGAAAGTAGCGCCTGTAGCGCCGGCGCTCCCCTGGCGATGGCGCCATGTTGCGGAACGACGCCACGATCCGCGGAACGCCGGCGAGCACCGCCGCGACCGCTCCCACCGTGATCAGCCCGTCCTGCCAGAGATGCACGACCGCCGGGTTCAGGGCCCTGAAGCGGCGGTAGAGCGCGGCGATCTCGCCGGAGAGCGGGTGCGGGAACGCGCCGATCAGTCGCCGGGCGCGATCGTCCTCGTCGGCCGGCGCCGCAGCGCCGTCCTCTTCCAGCGACGCCACCTCCAGCGCGGGGTGCGAGGCGAGCGGGCGCATGGCGGCGAGGCCGCGCGCAATATCGAGGCTGCGCACCAGCAGGAGCGTGCGCGCGCCGGGCGTGGCGGCGCGGCGTTCGGCCAGCGCCAGCGCCGTCAGCACCGTCTGACGCTCCGATCCCCCGCGGCCGAGCGACGAGGAGAGGATCACGACGACGTCGTCCGCCGGACACGGTTCGGGCGGACCGAGGCCGAGCGCATGCTCGAACAGGGCATCTGGAAAGCGCGCCGCGGGGTCGGGCACGATGTCCAGCGCGGTGGCGATCTGCGTCGCCAGCCGATCCGCGCCGGGCCGGACGCCGGCGCGCGCCAGCGCCTCGGATGCATGCCGGTAGTCGCCGGTTGCAACCGCGGCTTCCGCCAGCAGGCGCAGCGCGGGCGGAGAGAGGGGCGCCGCTGCGTCGGCCGCGCGCAGATGCTCCAGCTCGCGCTCCGCCGGCCCGGCTGCGAGCGCGAGTCGTGCGATCCCGGTGGCATCGGCAGGTGCCTCCACAGCGAGCAGGGCGCTGGTCCGCTCCAGCAGCCGCTCCGCTTCCGCTTCGCGCTCGAGGCCGATCAGGCAACGGATCACGATCTCGGCCGCATCCACATCCGCCGGATCCGCCACCAGCAGCCGGGTCGCCTCGGTCAGCGCCGACGCGCGATCGAACAGCGTCTGGTGGGTCTGGGCAAGGCGGAGTTGCTGGCGGCTGTCCGCGTCCGGATGATGCGCGACGCGCGCGGCGGCGGCGAGCAGGTCGCCCGCTTCCGCGTCGGAAACCGCGAGATAGCGCAGGCGGCGATCCAGCAGCCTGACGTCGTCCGGGAACAGCGACGTGAGTGCGTCGAGAAAGGGAAGGACGCCCTCGCACGACGGCGCGGCGATGAGCGCATCCGCCGCGGCGATGGCGAGCGTCGGCCTGCCCGCATAGCGGAGCGGATCGCCGATCAGCATCGGCGTAGTGGCAGCGGGCGCCTCGGCCATGCCGATGTGAATGGCTTCGAGCAGATCCGCGTCCGCATCGTGGCCGTAGCGGGCGAAGTGAGCCGCCGCTGCCGCGCGCCGTTCGAGCGGCGGACGGGATTCAAGCTCGAGCGCGAAGAGCCGTGCGGCGGCGTCGCGGTCGCCCGGTTCCTCGGCGAGGTGGAGCCGGAAGTGCGCCGCGGCTTCCGCGTCGCACTGTCGTGCAAGCGCGTTGCGCGCGAGCTTGAGGCGCAGGCGATGCCGTCGCGCGACCGCCGCGGGCGCGGCCGCAAGCAGGTCTTCGAGCAGCGCACGGGCCTCGTCGAAGCGGCGCATCGTGGCGAGCAGGTCCGTCAGATCGACGCCGATCCCGACATCGGCGGGCGCGATCGCGAGTGCCGCGCCGAACGCATCCCGCGCCTCTGCGTGCTTGCCTTCCCGGCTGAGCGACAGTCCGAGCTTGTGGAGCGCATCGGCGTTCCGATCGCGCTGCGATTTGGGCGGCGACGCACGCGATGTCACGGCGCCGTCGGCGGGTAGGGGCCGCCGCGGGGGAGCGGCGTCGCTCAGGTGGCGCCCTGCGCGCTTAGTTCGGCCAGAAGCCGGGACGCGTCGACGTTGCCGGGTTGGGCCTTCAGGCAGGCACCGAGTGCTTCCGCACTACGCGGATAGTCCCGCAACGCTCGATAGCTGCGCCCGAGCTTGAGCAGATGGAGAGGCTCCCCCGGCTCGACGATGACCAGCCGTTCCAGGATGACCGCCGCCGCGGCGTGGTTGCCTTCGCGCTGCTCGAAGCGGCCGAGGAAGCGCAGCGCCTCGCGGTGGGTCGGATCCACGTCGATCAGCAAACGGGCGGCATCTGCTGCGGCCGTAGCGTCGTCGTCCTTGTTCGCGCGGAAGGTCGCTAGCAGCTGTCGCGTAAGAAGCTGCCGCGGCATTGCGGCGCTCGGCTGGTCCCAGCCGTTGACCTGGCGATACCGCGCGGCGGCGGCGGCAAGCCGGTCGTTGTCGATATCGTCCTGTAGCGCCGCGAGCACGTCGCGCATGCGCGCATCCCCGGCTTCGCGGATGCCGGCGTCGCCGGGTGCGATCGCGTCCGCCGCGGTCAGCAGGTCAAGCGCATCGCCGGCGTCCGTCAGGCGGGTCGAGGCGTCGGTCGCACGCGTCAGGGCGGCGGCGCGCTCCTCGTCCTCGACGGCGCGCGCCAGATCGAGCCATGCCGTGCCCGCCTCCCGCCACCGCGCCAGCCGCTCGAGCAGCTCGGCATGGCCCCGTACGGCTGGAAGATGCTGCGGCCGGAGCGATACGGCCGCGCCGTAGAGCTCGGCCGCATCATCGAGCGCGCCCGCGTCGGCGCCTTCTTCCGCCTTCGCCATGAGCTTCCGGAAGGCTGCGTCGGCGAAGGCCGGCGCCTCGGGATCGGCGCGAAGCTCGGCCGCGAGCGTCCAGAGTCGCGCGCTCGACAGCGCCTCCCCGCCTGTGTCGGCAAGCCGGGCGCGGCCCACGAGCGCTTTGCCGACTGTCTGCGCCAGCATCGGGTGGACGAAGACGCCTGCCGCGCGGCCGGCAACGATCAGTCGCGCGCCCTCTTCGTAGCGGCCGGACAGAAACAGATCGGAGAGCTTGTCCAGAGCCGCCTCGATGTCCACCGCCGCGATCGCCATCACCGCGACGGCGATTTCGGCCGGCTCGTTCCGCTTCACCGCCACCTGCAGCGCCAAGCGCATCAGCTCGATCGAGCCGGGATGGGCCGCCCGCGCGCGATCGACGACGGCGCGCGCTTCCTCGATCTTTCCGGTGCGCAGCAGCGCGCGCAGCGCGGCGGTCAGCCCGGCGATGTTTCGCGGTCGCTTCCCTGCGTATCGCAGCCAGAGCGGACCCGAGACGTCGTACCGCCGTGCCCTGTCGAAGATCCGGGCGGCGGCGCGCAGGAGCTCGGCATCCTCGGGGGCGAGCGCGAGCGCCTCTTCGGCCATTGCGGTTGCCGCCGGGAGGTCGCCGATGCGGGCGGCGAGCTTGAGGCGCAGGACGTGCGCGGGAATGCCCGCGCCGTGCGCCAATGCACGCGAAATGTGCTCCATCGCCGCAGCGTCGTCCCGCCGCCGATAGTCGATCGTCGCGAGCAGTTCGTGCGCTTCGGCGTCACCGCCATCGCGCGTGACGATCTCGGCCAACGCCGCCGCCGCATCGTCCAGCGCGCCGCTGGCGATCGCGCCGCGCGAGCTGGCCAGCACCTGCTGACGCGAGGTATCCGGTGCCGGCTGCCCGGCGCCGGCGCGGTTGCGAAGGCCGGAGAGAACGCGACCCAGACTCCACATCGTTCGCGCTCAGGCCGCAATCGGCGTGGCGTGCCCAAGCATCGGTGCGATCGAGGGCATCGTGAACAGGTCGAGCGTGCGCGACAGCATCGCTTCGACCGAATAGTTGCGTTGCGCCCAGCGTCGCGCGAGCCCGGCGACGCTTTCGCGCTCGGCGAGCGTCAGGTTGAGGAAGCGGCAGACCAGCTCGGCGGCCTGGGCGGCATCGACCTGCTCGGCATCGGCCAGGACGAAGCCCGTCTCGCCCTCGATCAGCGTCTCGGCGGCGCCCCCCGCCGGCGTCGTGACGACCGGCACGCCGGCCAGCTGCGCTTCGATGAGCACGTTGGGCGTGCCCTCGAACCGGGAGGTGAGCAGCAGTGCCCGCATCTTCGACAACCAATAGCCGACCGAGCCGGACCGGCCGGTAAACAGGACGTGGCGGCGAAGGCCCATGCGCGCGGCATATTCGACTGCCTGGTCGTATAGCGGGCCGTCGCCGACGAGGATGAATCGCGCGTGCGGGTCGCGGACGTGGATGCGCCGTGCGACGTCGAGCCAGTCGAACGGCCGCTTGTTCTGGTCGAGGCGCATCACGCCGCCCATCACCGGTCCGGCGCTGCCGGAACTGGCGACGAACGCTTCCCACTTGTCCTGATCGGCCTGCTTCGGTTGTGCGGAGAGCGGATTCACGCCGTTGTAGATTACGGGCACTGTTCCGTGGGGCAGGCCCAGCCACGCCTCGTAGCCGCGCGCCGCCACCCGCGAGTTGGCGCTGAGCAGCACCCCGGGCGCGCCGAGCAGGGCACGATAGATGGGCTCGAGCTCGACCCGGGCGCGATCGATCCGCTGCGTCGGCGGCAGGGTCCGGGCGGAGAGCACGATCCGCGGCACGCCTGCGATCAAGGCGGCCAGGCCGCCGGCAAGCACCATCCCGTCCTGCCAGAGATGGACGACGTCCGGCGCGCGGAGGCGGAAGTGGTCGACCAGATGAACCACGCCTTCGCGCATGCGCGGCGACAGCAGCTCGATCGCTCCGCAATAGTTGCGCGCGCCCGACGAGCGGATCTGGCCTCCATAGGGCTCGAACCCGAGATAGCTGCCGACCTCGATGCCGGCGTCCTCGAGCACGGGCTTGAAGAAGTCGTTGTTCGACGCCGTGTTCAACGAGCGGCAGCAGACCTCGACCGGCCCGATGACCGGCACGCCATTATGGTCATGACCTGCCTCGATCCTGTTGCGCAGCCCGATCGCGGTGGCTGCCAGCTGCCGCTCGGCGCCGCCCGACCCGAGCGTGCCACCCAGAATCACGACGCTGCCGACACTGTGCGAAGGCCGCGGCGGGCAGTCGATGCGCGCCGCCGCGACCTTGCGCACGATCGCGTTCATCGCCGCCACGGACGTGGGGGTGTCTTCGATCCGCCCGCCGGGCGAGATCCCCTCGAGCGTCTGGATCGTACGCCGCAGCCGGGCGAGGCCGCTTCGCATCGCCGTGTCGGCAAGCGTCGCGGTGGCATCGGCGAGCGTGCGTTCCGCTTGCACGAAGGCGCCGCGGCGCTCCTGCAGGGCGGCGAGCCGCCGCCAGCCGACCTTGAGTTGCGGCGAGATGCGGATCGCACGCTCATAGGCGTGCTCGGCCTCGGCGAACCTCCCGAGCTCCTCCAGCGCGAGCCCGAGCGAGACGAGCTCCTGCTCGTCCTTGATCGCGGCCATTCGCGGAAAGCGCTCGTCGACGAGAGCGGTCGCCGCATCGAGGTTGTGTGCGCGCAGAACGAGGCGGACATAGAGCCGGAACGCCTCCGCCGAGAGGCCGAACCGCGTCAGGATCGATCGCCAGCATGCCAGCGCCTGCCGCGGGTCGCCACCCTCGGTTACCAATCGCGCCGCGGTGATCTGGAGCGATTCATCCTCCGGGAAATCCCGTACCAGCTGGAGCGCATGTGGCAGCGAGGCGTGGAACGCATTGTCGCGGCGCGCCTGCTGCAAGAGCTCGCGCGCTTCGAGATGCGCGCGCTTCAGCGCCGCCGCGCTATACGATCCACCACCCCGGCTCTGTTCGACGGCAAGGGTGATCAGGTCCAGCCCGGCCGCGCCGGCTGGCACATGCAAATCCAGGTCCGTCTCGCCGGCGACCTCAAAGGGTTTGGTGAGAAGGGTTTGCTGCATGGCGGATCTGCGAAGATGTTGTAATAGCTTGACTATGACATGCAACCCTCTGCAGGCGTTGGAAACGCTAGCGCAGTGGCTGCCAAAAGGGGTGCTTCGTACCGCGATGGCACGGCGGATCGCCCGACGGCACGATCCGGCGGCGCTTCGACTCGATCGCGATGACGCTGTCGTTCTGGCACGGCTCGGTCTGTTCGCTGTGGCACTGGAGGCGCGAGGCGAGGGGCGCGCCGCCTCCCTCGCGCACGCCGTGGCGCTCGCGGGCACGGGACGGGCGGAGGAGGCGAT
>CAXTTP010000173.1:3712-6212 GCA_964247195.1 uncultured Sphingomonadaceae bacterium | reverse complement strand
CGAACTCGCTCAACCTGCCGCAGCCGCTGCTCGACCGCATGGAGATCATCCGGCTGGAAGGTTATACCGAGGATGAGAAGGTCGAGATCGCTAAGGCGCACTTGCTCTCCAAGCAGATCGACGCGCACGGCCTGAAGGCCACCGAGTTCGTCCTGACCGACGAGGCGCTGCGCGACCTGATACGCTATTATACCCGCGAGGCCGGCGTCCGCACGCTCGAGCGCGAGATCGCCAAGGTCGCGCGCAAGGCGCTACGCCGCATCCTCGAAGGTAAGGCCGAGAAGGTCGTCGTCACGCCCGAGACGCTTGCCGAATTCTCCGGCGTGCGGAAGTTCCGTTTTGGCGTCGGCGAGGAGGAGGACCAGATCGGCGCGGTAACCGGGCTGGCCTGGACAGAAGTCGGCGGCGAGCTCCTGACCATCGAGGCGGTCACCGTGCCGGGCAAGGGCCAGGTCAAGACCACCGGCAAGCTCGGCGAGGTGATGCAGGAGTCGGTCCAGGCCGCGTGGTCGTTCGTGAAGGCGCGCTCGCCCAGCTACGGCGTCCGGCAGAGCCTGTTCGGCAAGAAGGACATCCACATCCACCTGCCCGAGGGCGCCGTCCCCAAGGACGGCCCGTCGGCCGGCATCGGCCTCGTCACCGCGATCGTCTCGACGCTTACCGGCATCGCCGTCCGTCGCGAGATCGCGATGACCGGCGAGGTCACGCTGCGCGGCCGCGTGCTGCCGATCGGCGGCCTCAAGGAGAAGCTGCTGGCGGCGATGCGCGGCGGCATCACCACCGTGCTCATCCCGCAGGAGAATGAAAAGGATCTAGCCGAGATCCCCGCCAATATCCGCGAGGGGCTGAAGATCGTGCCGGTGGCGCATGTCGACGAGGTGCTGGCGCTCGCGCTGGCCGCTCCGGTGGTGCCGGTCGACTGGAGCGACACGGACGAGCTGGCGACCGAGCCGCCGGCGAACCTGCCGTCCACGCCGGACGGGGGGGGTGCCGCGATCCACCACTGATGCCGGTCGTAATGGCGCCGAAACGGTCACTTTTCTTTGACAGCAGGTATCCGCCTGCTCTTAGATGATCGTTCGGCCCGGGGGCGAGTCCCGCCCATCACGAGCCATCAGGGGACCCGTGGGGATGAACAAGCAGGAGCTGATCGGATCGGTTTCGGACGTGACCGGACTCAGCCGCAGCGATGCGAGCCGGGCTGTGGAGACCGTGTTCGAGATCATCGGCCAGACGCTGAAGCGCGGCGACGAAGTCCGGCTCGTCGGCTTCGGCACGTTCACCGTCACCAAGCGCAAGGCTTCGACCGGCCGCAACCCGCGCACCGGCGAGCCGATGAAGATCAAGGCTTCCTCGCAGCCCAAGTTCAAGCCCGGCAAGGGCCTGAAGGACTCCGTCAACCTCTAGCGCGGCGGCCGCGCGCGGCTTGCCGTTGCCGGGCTGGACAAGCCCGGCGCGCCCCACTATTCGCCACCTCCGCGACAAGGCGCCGCTTCCGGGCGGTGCCGCTGCCGGCGAAGCGTGGGCGCATAGCTCAGTGGTAGAGCACTGTGTTCACACCGCAGGGGTCGCAGGTTCAAACCCTGCTGCGCCCACCACACGCTTCGTCGCCGCGCGCTGGCCCCGCCCGCTAGATGGTCCTGGCGCCGGCAGTCCCGCACTTGACGAACTTGCCCTTGGCGTCCTTGCAGCGCGCCGCCGGCGCTGGCTTGGCCGCCGGGCATTTGATGAACTTGCCTTTCGCATCCTTGCACGGCGCGGCGAGCGTGGGCGCGGCGGCGGTGGTGCAGAGCGCGATCGCGGCGGCGAGAAGCAACGGACGAACCATCGGCATAACCTCCCCCCATGGCCTGCCTGAGCGCAGGTTCCGGGCGGTCGTCAGGGAATCGCAGTTACCGGCCGCGGTCAAGTTACGGCGCGTCCACGCTGGCGCGCTACGCGCCCGAGCCCCGATCGTAGAACAGGCGCGCGCGCGTGGCGCGGACGCCGACCCTGTCGCCCACCTTCGGCGGCGTGAGGCCGGCATAATCCAGCTCCAGCGGCTCGGCGCGATCGGCCATGCTCGCCTCGATCCGGACCGATCCGCCATGCGGCCGGGCGAGCAGCACCGTCGCCGTGATCGCGCCCTCCTCGGGCGCGCTGAAGACGACGTCGTGCGGGCGGAAGAACAATGTCGCCGCGCCCGGCCGGCTGGCGTCGACGTCGACGTCGAGCAGGAGGTTCTCGTGGCGGATGCGGCCGTTGGCCACGGTGACCGGCAATCGGTTCGATTCGCCGACGAAGTCGAACACGAAGGCGCTCGCCGGCTCGGCATAGACGCTGTTCGGTTCGGCGACCTGCTCGATCACGCCATGGTCCATCACCACCACGCGGTCGGCGAGTTCCAGGGCCTCCTCCTGGTCGTGGGTGACGAAGATCGAGGTCAACCCCATCCGGTCGTGGAGATCGCGCAGCCAGCGGCGCAGGTCCTTGCGGACCTTGGCGTCGAGCGCGCCGAACG
>CAXTTP010000173.1:0-3612 GCA_964247195.1 uncultured Sphingomonadaceae bacterium | reverse complement strand
TCGCGCAGCCAGCGGCGCAGGTCCTTGCGGACCTTGGCGTCGAGCGCGCCGAACGGCTCGTCGAGGAGCAGGATGCGCGGCTCGACGGCGAGCGCGCGGGCGAGCGCGACGCGCTGACGCTGGCCGCCGGAAAGCTGCGCCGGATAGCGTTTGCCGAGGCCGCCGAGCTGGACGAGCTCGAGCAGTTCGTCGACGCGGCGCGCGATCTCGGCCTTGGCCGGGCGCAGCCGGCGCGTGCGGACGTTGAGGCCGAAGGCGATGTTGTCGGCGACCGTCATGTGACGGAACAGCGCATATTGCTGGAACACGAAGCCGACGCCGCGATCGGTCACGGCGCGGTCGGTCACGTCGACGCCGTCGAACTCGACATGGCCGGTATCGGCGAACTCCAGCCCGGCGATGATCCGCAGCAGCGTGGTCTTGCCCGATCCCGACGGCCCGAGCAGCGCCAGGAACTCGCCCGGCCGCGCCTCCAGGCTGACGTCGTGGAGCGCGGCGAAGGTGCCGAACGCCTTGCTGATGTTGGTGAGCGTGATGCCCATCAGTGCCCCGATCCCTGGCCGTGATAGTTGTAGCGCCACTCGAGCACGCTCTTGACGACGAGCGTCACCAGCGCGAGCGCGGCGAGCAACGAGGCGACCGCGAAGGCAGCCACGAAGTTATATTCGTTGTAGAGGATCTCGACGTGCAGCGGCATGGTGTTGGTCTCGCCGCGGATATGGCCGGAGACGACCGAGACCGCGCCGAACTCGCCCATCGCGCGCGCGTTGCAGAGCAGCACGCCGTAGAGCAGCCCCCAGCGGATGTTGGGCAGCGTCACCCGCCAGAAGGTCTGCCAGCCGCTCGCGCCGAGCGACAGCGCCGCCTCCTCGTCGTCGCGACCCTGCTCGGCCATCAGCGGGATGAGCTCGCGCGCGACGAACGGGAAGGTCACGAACACGGTGGCGAGCACGATGCCGGGCACCGCGAAGACGATCTGGACGCCATGGTCGCGCAGCCACTCGCCGAACCAGCCGCTGGTGCCGAACAGCAGCACATAGATGAGGCCGGCGACGACGGGTGACACCGAAAAGGGCAGGTCGATCAGCGTCGTCAGGATGCCCTTGCCCGGAAAGTCGAACTTGGTGATCGTCCAGGCGGCGGCGACGCCGAACACGCAGTTGAGCGGTACGCTGATCGCGGCGACCATCAGCGTCAGCCGGATCGCGGCGAGCGCATCCGACTCGGTGATCGCCGCGAAGAAGGGCGCGAGCCCCTTCGCCAGCGCCTGCGCGAACACCGCGATCAGCGGCATCAGCAGGAACAGCAGCAGGAAGCCGAGCGCGACTGCGATCAGCACGCGCCGTACCCACGGCTGTTCGGCGGTGGCGATCCGCGCGGTCCTCTGGGCGGCGTTCGCCATCAGCCGATCATCCGCCGCCTGCTCCAGATCTGGATCAGGTTGATGACGAGGAGCAGCAGGAACGAGATCACCAGCATCACGCCCGCGATCGCGGTGGCGCCCGGATAGTCATATTGCTCGAGCTGGGTGACGATCAGCAGCGGCGCGATCTCGGTCTTGAACGGCATGTTGCCGGCGATGAAGATCACCGAGCCATATTCGCCCACCCCGCGCGCGAAGGCGAGCGCGAAGCCGGTGAGCAGCGCAGGCAGGATCGCCGGCAGGATCACGCGCCGGAAGGTCTGGCCGCGCCCCGCGCCGAGCGAGGCGGACGCCTCCTCGACATCGACGCCGAGGTCGGCGAGCACCGGCTCGACCGAGCGGACCACGAACGGTAGGCCGATGAAGATCAGCGCCACGACAATGCCGAGCGGCGTATAGGCGACCCTGATGCCGAGCGGGGCGAGGTAATGGCCGATCCAGCCGGTATCGGCATAGAGCGAGGTAAGCGCGATGCCGGCAACGGCGGTCGGCAGCGCGAACGGCAGGTCGACCATCGCGCTCACCACCCGCTTGCCGGGGAAACGGTAGCGGACCAGCACCCAGGCGATCAGCAGGCCGAACAGGGCGTTGATCGCGGCGGCCGCGAGCGAGGTGCCGAAGCTCAGCCGATAGGCGGCAAGCGCGCGCGCCGAAAAGGCGACGCGGGCGAAGGCGGCCGGGCCCATGCCGGCGGTCTTCACGAACACCGCCGCCATCGGGATCAGCACGATCAGCGACAGATAGAGGAGGGTGAAGCCGAAGGTCAGCCCGAAGCCCGGCACGACCGAGCGGCGCCGGCGGCGGCGCGGCCGGGGCGTCGGCACGGGCGTGCGTATGGAGGCGGCCGCGACGGTCACGCGAGCCTGCTATGATTTGGCGAGGGCTGAGACAAGGCGCGCCTCTTTCGCTTCGCCAAAGCAAAGCTTGTTCGACCCGGCGGCCCGCCGACGGTACTGGACCAACCCGCCGACGTCATCCCTCGGCCAGCAGCGGCACCTTGGCGGACAGGCTGATCCCGTCGAGCACGCGCGCGGTCTCGTCGCGGACCGCCAGCATCACCTCGCGCAGCCGGCATTCCTCCTCGCTCACGCAATTCTCGCAGGGCACATGGTTGAGGCGGCTGGCGCAGGGCACCAGCGCGAGGCTGCCGCGCGTGCGGCGGATCACGTCGCCATAGCTGATCTGGTCCGGCGCGCGCGAAAGCCAGTAGCCGCCCTCCTTGCCGCGCAGAGTCTCGACGAAGCCGTCGCGCTTCAGCTCGGACAGGATCACGGTCAGGAACTTGGCCGGGATGTTCTGGCGCGCGGAGATCTCGGTCAGCTGCACCGGCCCCTCTCCGTAGCGGTCGGCGAGGTGCTGGAGCGCGCGTAGCGCGTAGCGGGTACGTTGGGAAAGCATCTGCGCCGCTTGTAGGCGGTCGCGCGCGCTACGCAATCCGCTGCCGCACGCGCTTGCCTTGAGCCGCCGCCGACCGTATTGAGCGCGCTCGATTGCCGCCGCTCCGGCGGCCGTCGGGCAACGCTGTGGCGATCGTAGCTCAATTGGTTAGAGCGCCGGTTTGTGGTACCGGAGGTTGCGGGTTCAATCCCCGTCGATCGCCCCAGCGGCTCCCCGTTCATCCCTCTGCTGCAAGGACCCGCGCGATGGCGTCGCCCTGGGACTATCCCGATTTCGACGCGCACGAGGGGCTGCACCTGTTCGACGATCCGGCGTCGGGCCTGCGCGCGATCATCGCCATCCATTCGACCGCGCTGGGACCGGCGGCCGGAGGCACGCGATTCTGGCATTATGCCGACAGCGCGGACGCGATCACCGATGCGCTGCGCCTGTCACGCGGCATGAGCTACAAGAATGCCATGGCCGGCCTGCCGATGGGCGGCGGCAAGGCCGTGATCCTCGCGCCGGCGGACCGATCCGGCAAGCCGGGCCTGCTCGCCGCCTTCGGCCGCGCGATCGAGAGCCTGGGCGGCCGCTACGTCACCGCCGAGGACGTCGGCATGTCGGATGCCGACATGGTCGCGATCCGCGCCGAGACGCGGCATGTCTCCGGGCTACCCGTGGCGGCGGGCGCGGCCGGCGGTGATCCCGGGCCGCTGACCTCGCTCGGCGTGTTCCTGGGGGTGAAGGCGGCGGTGCGCCGCGCGCTCGGCCGGGACGACATGAGCGGCGTCCACGTCGCGATCCAGGGC
>CAXTTP010000172.1:3764-6232 GCA_964247195.1 uncultured Sphingomonadaceae bacterium | reverse complement strand
AGGACGTCGCCCTTTCACGGCGAAAACACGGGTTCGATTCCCGTTGGGGTCACCAACAAATTCAGCCCACGCGCTCGCGTCGCAACCTTATCGTTGCGCCGCGCCGAGCGCTGGATTGCGCCGGTAGCCTAGACTAGCGGCCGGGATCAGGTCAGCAGATCGCGCTGTCCCGATCGATGACGTTGCTGAGCGTATCGAACAGCGCGTCCATCGCTACCGGCTTGCCCAGCACATGGTCGGCGCCGCTTGCCCGGCATCGCTCGTGCAGGTCTTGGGCCGCATCGGCGGTGATGACGACGATGGGGGTCCTGGCGCGCTCGTCGGCGCGGGCGCGAATATGGCGGATGGCGGTGAGCCCGTCCATTCCGGGCATGCGCAGGTCCATCAGGATAACGTCGTAGGCAGTCGCGTCGATCATCCTGAGCCCGGTCTCGGCGTCCTCCGCCTCGGCCATATCGACGTCAACTACGGTCAACATATCGCGCACGACGGCTCGGTTCATCGGATCATCTTCGACGAATAGCACATGCATGCCCGATACCCCTATGTATCACCCCCATACGCCAAGCTGATTAATGGCTGGTTATATCCGCTAGGCGGCGGGTGCGAGAGATCGGGAGGCGCGCGGTTCCTCCGCCCCGCCCTCCTCCGTGTAGCCATGGCGAAGCGCTGCGAGCAGCTCGTCCGCGCCGATCGGCTTGCGCAGCGGGACCATGCCCTGTTGCATCAGCGACGCCTCGTCCAGCCGGTCGTCGGCGCTCACCAAGACGATCGGGCGGGCGCCCACCTCCTTGCAGCGCGCGGCGAGACCGGCAAGCACGGTGGCCGGATCCACCGCGCCCGCGATGACGGCGCCTGCCTGCAAGATCACCTGATGCGCGTCGCCGCCCTCCAGCGCGGCGAGCAGCGCCGCGGCGTCCGCCACCGGCGTGATCGAGTCGACATGATCCCTCAGGCCCTTCGCGATGATGCGCTGGGTAAGCTGATTGGGCTCGAGCAGCAGCAATCGTTGGTGTGCAAGACCGGTCGCTGCACGCTCTTGAGCAACCGCGAGCGGATCGGCCGGCGCCGCCAGTCGGTGCAGCGGCAGACGAAGCGTGAAGGTGGCGCCCTCGCCCAACCGGCTCGCGACCGCGATCTCGCCACCCATCGCATCGGCGAGGTTTCGGCAGATCGCCAGGCCGAGACCGGTGCCGGCGAAGCGGCGGGAGATGCTGCCGTCGGCCTGCTGGAACTTCTCGAAGATGAGGGTATGATGCTCCTCGGCGATACCGATGCCGGTGTCCACCACCGCGATCTCCAACCTCTCGCCGGCCTCGCGGGCAGTGATCGTCACGCCGCCCCGCTCGGTGAACTTTACGGCGTTGGAGAGCAGGTTGAACAGGATCTGCCGCAGCCGATCCTCGTCTTCCTCGATCAGATCGGGGCAGTCGCTTAGGTCGAGCTTCAGCGTCAAGCCTTTCGCCCCGGCCTTGTCGATCCACAGCTTCGCTACATCGTCGATCAACGCTCGGGCGCGCACCGGACGGCGGTGGATCGGAACCTTGCCGCTTTCCATCTTCGACAGATCGAGGATGTCGTCGACCAGCGCGCGCATCATCTCACCGGCGCCCTGCACCGTCTGGAGCCTGGCGCGAAGCGGCTCGTCCAGCTTCCGATCCGCCAGGATCACCTGGGTCATGCCGAGGATGCCGTTGAGCGGCGTGCGGATCTCATGGCTGGTCATTGCCAAAAAGTCGGACTTTGCCTGCAGCGCCTTGGTCAACTGGCGGTTCGTGTCCCGGATGTTGTCGCGGCTGCGCCGGAGCGAGATCAGGCCGAAGAGCAGCAGGCACGACACGAGGCTCACGGCGACGGCGACGATCACCAGCACCGTTTCGTGCAGCTGGGCCCGGGTCGCCTGTAGCTGGGCGATGCGCAGGTCCTGCGTCGAGAAGTCGAACCGCGCCGCCATCAGCGCGGCGTTCGTGGAAGCGGCAACCGCCCGCACATCATCGTCCAGCCGCTTCCACGCGCGCACATGAGCAAGGGCGAGCTCGGGCTGGCCGGTGCGGGAGTAGAGGTCAACGGCGAGCTTGTGGAAGTCGCGATAGCGAAGCGAGCTGTGCGCAAGGTCGACGCCGACGAATGTACGCGTGATCAGCCGCACCGCTTCCGTCACGTCGCCGCGGGCGGCCGCGATTTGGGCAAGCACCCCCCACACGAACGGCCGTTCGCCCGCCGCTTCCGGTGCGCTGGCGAGTCGCAGCGCGCGTGCCGCGAGTCGCGCCGCCCGTGCGGCGTCGCCCCGCTGGAGGCTGGTGGAGGCAAGGTTGGTCAGGATGTTCGCCTGGAGAAGCGGGCTGTCCAGCGTGTTGGCGGCGGCTAGCGCCCGCTCAAACTCCTTCTCGGCATCCGCATAGCGGCCGAGCAGGCGAAGGCTCTCGCCGACGTTGTTGTGGACAGCCAGGGCAAATGCGGGATCGCCC
>CAXTTP010000172.1:0-3754 GCA_964247195.1 uncultured Sphingomonadaceae bacterium | reverse complement strand
ACCTCGGCAGCCTGAGAGTAATATCGCTCTGCCCGCGCGTGATCGCCTGCGTCCTGATAGATGCCCGCGATATTCTGAAGCGCCTTCGCCTCGCCGCGGGCGTCGCCCGCTCCCCGGTAGATCTCGAACGCGCGCTGGAAATCTGCAAATGCGGCCGCGATGCCGCCCCGCGTCTCGCGCACCCAACCGCGGGAAAGCAGGACATCGCCGCGCAGGGCGTCCCGCGGCGCGGTCCGCGTCACCGTGGCGAGGGCCTGTTCCAGCACCGGCAGGGCCTGGTCGGGTTGGTCCATCCGCGAGAGCGCCTCGCCTTCCAGCCATTCGGCGCGCGCAAAATCCATCGCTGCTTCGTTGCGCGCAGGCATCCCGGCCGCCACTGCCTTGGCTTGGCGAGCCTGGATGAGTGCCTTGGCGGGGTCTTCCATCATCACGCTTCGCGCCGCGCCGATAAGCGCATCGTAGCTTGCCTGGGAAGACGGCACCGTAGCGTGCGCGCCACCGGGGAGCGATGCCAGCGTCAGTGCCAGCAGCAAATGCGCGATTGCCTTCACGCCGCGGTCTCGCGGCCCGATCGGCGCTGTGCCAGCTTGTCGCGCAGGCTGGCGGGCTTCGTTGCTTCCGTAAGCGGACCACCGCGGCGCACGAAATGGAGCAGTTCCCCGATCGGCAGCGCCGGCGACAGGAAATAGCCCTGCACGAGATCGCAGCGCATCACCTGCAACAGCGCGAAAGCGGCGGCGGACTCGACGCCTTCGGCGGTTACCTCCATTTCCAGCGCATGGGCGAGATCGATCGTCGATCGGACGAGCAGCGGATCACGCGAGCCTTGGGACAGGCGGGAGATGAACACCTTGTCGATCTTCAGTTCCTGCACGGGCAGCCGCTGGAGATAGGCGAGCGAGGAGAAGCCGGAACCGTAGTCGTCGATTGCCAGGTGGATGCCTGCCGACGCCAGCCGGTGAAGGTTCGCCAGCGTCCCTTCGGGATCGGCCATCATCGCAGTCTCGGTGATCTCGAAGCCCAAGGTGGCCGTGCCCGCGCGCAGCTCTCCGAGCACCTCGTCCACGAACGCGGAATCGGCGATCATCGGTGCCGAGATGTTGACATGGATGGGGATGTCCAGCCCGGCCGCCCGCAGCCAGCCCTGGTCGGACACTGACCGGCGGATGACCCAGGATGTGAGCTCCCCGATCAGCCCGCTCCGCTCGGCCGCCGGGATGAAAAGCTCGGGAGAGATCGCGCCGAGCGCAGGGTGGTTCCAGCGCAGCAGGGCTTCGACCCCGGCGGTCTCGTTGGTTCGGCAATGGATCTTCGGCTGGTAGTGCAGCGCCAGCCCGTTCCCGTGCATCGCCGCCGCCAAGTCATCGATCAGGTCGTCGGCGCTGGCTGGCGGCAACCGCGCGCCGGCAACGAGCACCGGCCGTCGCTCACGAAGCGCGCGCGCCATTGCCGCATTGGCCTCGACCACCACGCTATCGGAAAGGTCTCCCACGAAGGCGACGGCAGCGACGGTCCGGCTCGGAAGACCGTTCCCCTCGTCCCATGCCCTCGGCACGATCATGGCCGCCACTTTCGACAAAAGCGCCTCGGCAGCGGTGCGATCCGCAGCCTGGAAGAGAAACTCCACGCCGGTCCGGCTCGCCCGCGCATACTCCGCCTCGGGACAGCGCGCCTCGATCGCCCGTCGCAGTTCTTCAAGCCGGCGCATCGCCGCGGCATAACCGTCCCGCCGCTTGACCTCCTCGAGGCCGTCGAGCGTCAGGACGGCGAAGTATTTCTCCAAGATCGCAGTCTCCGCGCCGCTCGCCTCCGATAGAACCTTAGCGATTATCGGTTCCCGGGTGGTTAAGGCTCCGTCAGAACGCGAGCTGAAGCTGCGCGCCGGCGGCGTAGCCGAGCGCGCGCTCGCCCGTGAGTTCGCTGTTGCTGTCGACGCGGCCGAACAGCGAGAACTCGCCGGCAACCTGCGTCAGCGCCATGCCATACATCGCCTGACCGGAGATCGGCATGCGCGTCTCGCTTCCGAACGACTGCGTGACCACGCCCAGCTCGCCCGTGTAGCGATCCACCACGCCGACGCTGCTGTAGCTCAGTTGCCCGCCGACCGTGTGCATCGGACTGGAAACCGTCAGTCGAAGTTGGTCCCGCTTGCCGAAGACGCCGTTCTTCGCGATCGCAAGCGCGGCCGAGACGCTGGTAAGGTCGTCGGTCGTAATGAGGCCCTTATCCGCCTTGGTTCGTCCTACAGTCGCGGTGCCGTACAGGGCGAGGCCGCGGCCGAGCGCCATGTCGAAGCCGGCGGTGACGCCATCCGTCGAAGACCCGCGTCCCAGATCGGCGCGGTCGACCGACTGGATGCCGAGCAGCGCGTTATCCTCGTGCAGGTGCGTAAAGGTAGCGCGCACCTTCAGCTGGTCGGAGAAGGCGTAGGCGGCGCTCACGTTTTGCGCCTGAGCGGCATAGTGGTCGATCCACGAGCCGGCGGTTGCCTGCTGCAGGCCGAAGGCCGCGAGGTTGCGGTAAGAGCGACGGCCGGTGGTGCCGAAGCCCACCTCCAGGCCCGGCACCACCACTGCGCGGGCGCCCAGATAGGCACCGCCCGAGGCGAGGCCGAGCAGGGGATTGGCGCCGCCCCGGTTCAGGTCGTGGTCGGACCGGAAGGAGAAGCCGGCGCTGCCGTCCAGCGCGGCTGCGCCGCCGTTGCCGAAGCCGAGGCTGACCGCGGCCACCTCACTCGAGACCACCGCGTCGGTGTCGTAGCGCTGCGTGGCCATTCGATAGGCGTTGTCGGTCTCGCTCGGCTTGATCGCGACGGCGAAGCTCGTCTCGCCAAAGCGGCCGACGGGCACCGTCGACTGTACGAACCCGCTCGCCACTGTGCTCCCGACAGGCTGGACGGCCGCAAAATAGCCGGCCTGCGCGCGCAGCGCGCCGGAGAGGAAGGACTGATAGGCCTGGCCGCCCGCCGCGGTGGTGATGTTCTGACCAACCAGTTTCGACGACAGCGGGATCTGAAAGTCCCGGATGGTGTTCCCGATCTTTTCGATGGCGCTGTATGAAAGGCCGGAGGAGTTCCACGAGGACTGGGTGCCCGACTTGATCTGTCCCACCACCGTCGACAGCGACAGGGGCGTCGTTCCGGCCTTCCCATTGCTTACTTGGTAATAGACGAGCTTGCTGAAATCGATCGGCGATTGGGAGGCGGCGATGTTCAGTTCGCCGACGCCGTACACCGGATCGGCACCGGCGTTGGTGCCCAGGGGTGTTGCCGTTCCCAGGATGATCGAGGCGGTCTCGTTAGGATAGTTGGACAGCCACGGCCAGCGGGTCTGGAGCAGCGCGATCGCGCCGCTGACGAGCGGTGCCGCTAGCGACGTGCCGGACTGACGCACGTGGCCACCGAGGCCGTCGGAGACGAGGATCAGTTCGCCCGGCGCGACGATGAAACGATATTTAAGCTTGTTCGCTTCGCTGCAGACGGTCGTGCCGTTTGGCAGAAGGCACGCCTCGCCCGGCTTGTTCGAAAAGTTCGAGATGGTGCCGTCCGCACCCACCGAACCGACGATGATCAGCGTCGGATTGACATCGAAATTCCAGGCCACGTCCTGGGTTTGGGTGCTGCCGTCGTTACCGGCGGCGATCACCAGGTCGTGGCCATGGGCGCCAGCCGCCGCGAGCGCGTCGTTCCAGCCGGGATGCAGCGTCCAGCCGGGCACGCCCAGGCTCGCGTTGAGCACGCCCATCGGTACCGGCT
>CAXTTP010000171.1:0-6241 GCA_964247195.1 uncultured Sphingomonadaceae bacterium | reverse complement strand
GCCCAAGTCGCGGCCGAACGCACGCGCCTCGTGGCTGCCGGCGTGATATCCTGAGGCGGCCGCTCCACTCGCCGGGGATCGCGCCAACGCCGCGTCGGGTGTAGACGCGTCGCGGGCAGGCGGGGGACGGGGCGATGGCGGGGCAGGCGGCCGACACGTTGCGCACCGGCGTCTCGCGACCGAGCCCGCTCGGCACGGTCGGGCGGATCAGGGCGATCGTCGCAGGATCGGCCGGCAACCTGATCGAATGGTACGATTATTTCGTCTACGCCTTTACTGCGCTCTATTTCTCTTCCGCCTTCTTCCCGGCTGGCGACCGCACCTCACAGCTGCTCGGCACCGCCGGCATATTCGCGGTTGGCTTCCTGCTGCGGCCACTCGGCGGCTGGTATTTTGGCCGCTACGCCGATCGCCACGGCCGTCGCGCCGCGATGGTCGTGTCGATCGTGATGATGGGGATGGGGTCGTTCCTGATCGCGATCCTGCCGGCCTATCGCCAGATCGGCGCGCTTGCGCCGGTGCTCCTGCTGGTCGGACGGATGATCCAAGGTTTCTCGACCGGAGGCCAATATGGCACTGCCGCGACCTATCTGAGCGAGATCGCGTTCAGCGGCCGCCGCGGCTTCTTCGCCTCGTTCCAATATGTCACGCTAATCGGCGGGCAGTTGCTCGCATTGCTCGTCCTGCTTGTACTGCAGGAGCTGCTCACGCCGGAGGGAATGCGCGCGTACGGCTGGCGCATCGCCTTCCTGATCGGCGCGGTAGGCGCGATGACCATCCTGCTGTTCCGCGGCGCGCTCCACGAGACGAGTGCCGGCGCGGAGCGCCACCCGGATGCCGGCCGCATCGGCGCGCTGGTGCCGCACTGGCGCGCGTTCCTGACCGTGCTCGGCCTCACCGCCGGCGGGTCGCTGATCTTCTACGTCTTCTCGACCTACATGCAGAAATACCTGATCAACACCGCGCACATGGACGCCAAGGTCGCCAACTGGGTGATGACCGCGGTGCTGATCCCGTTCGCGATCCTGCAGCCGCTGTTGGGGCTGCTGTCCGACCGGATCGGACGGCGCAACAACATGCTGCTGTTCGGCGCGCTGTCGACGCTCACCACCGTCCCCCTGCTCACGCTGCTGGGCGGAACGACGAACGTGGCGGCGGCCTTCTTCCTGGTGCTGGCCGGGCTCGGCATCAACAGCTTCTACACCTCGATCGCCGGCCTCTTCAAAGCCGAGCTCTTCCCGGTCCATGTCCGTGCGCTCGGCGTCGGCCTCGCCTACGGCATCGGCAACGCGCTGTTCGGCGGCACCGCCGAATATGTTGCGCTCTATTGCAAGCAGGCGGGGCATGAGAGCTGGTTCTACTGGTATGTGACCGCGATCTGCCTGCTGTCGTTCGCGACCGCCGTGCTGATGCATGACACCCGCGGCGAGAAACCGCTGGAGGACCTCGCCGGCTGAACCTGTACGCGTTCGGAGCACGCGGGCATTCTACCTGACAGCGGCGCCCGGACAGGCTAAGCTACGAGAAGTTCGGAGATATGCAGCGATGAAGCAGCGGTCGGTCGGAGCAATCATGGGCTTGGCGGCGATGCTTTCCGCCTGCGGCGGAGGCGGAGGCGGTGGCGGATCGACCAGCGCGACGCCCACCGCGCCGGTGACCGCGACGCCGACGCCCACGCCTACCTCGAGCGCGTGCTCGCTTCGCAGCCGGCAGGACTGGGCCGCTGCCCAGCTGCGCGAATGGTACCTCTTTCCCGAGACGCTGCCCGCCAGCCTCGATCCGACGCCCTATGCGACGGTGGGCGACTATGTCGATGCGCTGACGGCGACCGCCCGCAGCCAGCGCCGCGATCGCTACTTCACCTATCTTACCTCGATCAAGGAAGAGGATGCCTATTATAATTCGGGCTCCAGCGCCGGCTTCGGCTTCCGTCTGGCGGCGAACGCGGCGGAGCGACGCGTTGCGGTGGACGAGAGCTTCGAGGGGACGCCCGCGCTCGCCGCGGGGATCGACCGCGGCACCGAGATCCTCGGCATCGGTACGAGCGCGGCCGACGTCCGCACCGTCAGCGACATCATCGCGGCCGAAGGCCTCGACGGTGTCACCGCCGCGCTCGGCCCGACTACGGCCGGCACCAGCCGGTTGCTGCGCATCGCCGATGCCGGCGGAACCCGCGATGTGACGGTCGTCAAGGCCGATTACCCGCTGCTGCCCGTATCGTCGCGCTACGGCGCGCAGGTCATCAACGATGGCGGTCGCAGCGTCGGCTACGTCAACCTGCGCACCTTCATCTCGACCGCCGACCCCGCGCTCCGCAGCGCCTTCGCCAAATTCCGCGCGCAGGGCGTGACCGACATCATCGTCGACCTGCGCTACAATGGCGGCGGCCTGGTCTCGATCGCCGAGCTGCTCGGCAACCTGCTCGGCCGCGACCGGCCGACCACCGACGTGTTCGACTACATGACCTACCGGCCGGAGAAATCCTCGAACAACGAGACCAACTTCTTCGCCCCGCAGCCCGAATCGGTGGCGCCGACGCGGATCGCCTTCATCGGCACCGGCGGCACCGCCTCGGCGAGCGAGCTCGTGATCAACGCCTTCACGCCCTACTTCCACAACAATGCCGCGCTGATCGGCACCAACACCTATGGCAAGCCAGTCGGCCAGATCCCGCTCGACAACACGGCCTGCGACGATCGCCTCCGCGTGATCGCCTTCGCCACCCAGAACGGCGCGCATCAGGGTAGCTATTTCGACGGGCTCGCCGGCACCGTCGAGGCGAGCTGCCAGGCGGCCGACGACCTCTCCCATCCGCTCGGCGATCCGCAGGAAGGGTCGACTCGTCAGGCACTCGACTTCATCGAGGGCAAGAGCTGCACGCCGATCGCGACCGGCACGACCAGCCAGTCGGCCGGCACGGGACGCAGGGAGCTGCTCATGCCGCCGCGCCCGGACACGGCGCAACGCGAGGTGCCGGGCCTGTTCTGATCCGGCGTGATCCGCGCCGATCGCAGCGGTGGAGAGCCGCATGCGACGGGCTATGACCGCCCTGCGATCGCCGCGGCTTTCCAGTCCGGTGCTGGCCGGGATCGCCGGCGTCGCGGTGATGCTGCTGGTCGGCGCGTTGTCCGGGCAGGACTATAACTGGGATCTGCTCAACTATCACTACGTCTCGCCGCGCCTGCTTCTGGCCGGTGAATATCGGCGCAACGTCGCCCCGTCGGGCCTGCAATCCTGGTTCAACCCGGTCGGCTACGTGCCGGCCTATCTCGCGATCCGGAGCCTGCCGCCCTGGCTCGCCTCGGCGTTGTTCGCGCTGGTCGCGGGGCTCAACGCGCCACTGATCTACCTCGTCGCCGATCGCATCGCCGCCGACCTGCCGGACGAGACCCGCACCCGGACAAGCTTCGCCTGCGTCGCGATCGGCATCACCGGCGCGATCACGCTCAGCGAAGCGGGCACGAGCTTCCTCGACGACGTGCTCAGCATCGCGATCCTCGGCGCCGTTCTGGCGATGCTCCGGGGGATTGCGTCCGGCGGCGCGATGCGGACGCGCTGGATCGCCCTGGCCGGACTGTTGCTGGGCGCGGCGTGCGGACTGAAGCTGACCAGCATCGTGATGGCGGTGGGCATGGCGGCGGCGCTGCTGGTGCTGGTGGCTGCCCGCCGCCTGCCGATTTCGGCGGTCGCGGTGCTGGCGCTAGGTGGGCTGGCGGGGTTCCTGCCGACCGGCGGCTGGTGGGCGTGGCGGCTGTGGGCGGAGTTCCGCAACCCGGTGTTCCCGTTGTTCAACGAGCTGTTCCGCTCGCCCTGGGCGCCGCCGGCACCGCTCGTCGACACCAATTTCCTGCCGAGGCACTGGACCGGCGTCGTCACCTTCCCCTGGCACTGGCTTGTCGGCGATGCGACGCTGGGGGCCGAGATCCCGATCCGCGATCCTCGCTATGCGGTCGCCCTGCTTGCCGCCGCGACCGCGCTCGCCACCGCCGTCGCGCGGCGCCAGGCGCGCGACGTGGCGCAGGAGAATGCGGCGCTTCTGGTCGCCCTGTTCTTCGTCGTCACCTATCTCGTCTGGCTCTTCGCCTTCGCGATCCTCCGCTACGTGGTGGTGCTGGAGATGCTCAGCGGCGTCGTCCTCCTGGTCGCGCTGCGGACGATGCCGGGTGTGGGCGCGCGCGGCGTCGGGCGGGCGATGATCGGCGCCGCCTTCCTGATCCTCGCCGCCACCCGCCCGGCAGCGTGGGGGCGGGTGCCGTTCTCCGGTGACTGGTTCGGGGTCCGCGGGGTCGGGCAGGTGCACCGTCCGGGCACCGTCTACGTCCTGCCCGACGATGCGCCGCTCGGCTTTCTGCTGAATGCCTTTCCGGACGACGCCCGGTTCGTGCGCATCGGCGGCAACTTTCCGCTCACGCCCGGCGTCGGCCTGGGCGGGCAGGCCGCCGACATGATCCGGTCCGCGCCGCAGTTGCGCTCGCTCGCCGCCGCGCCGGACAAGCCCGTCGGCGTCGCGGCGCTGCGCCGCTTCGGCCTCGTCGCGGTGCCGGGCAGTTGCCGGCTCATCGCCACCAAGGCGGCGGATGTGGAAAGCTGCGCGCTCAGCCCCGCGCGCTGAGCGCCCGCGACAGCCGGTCCGCATAGCGCGCCGCCGCCGCGCGATTACGGGCGACCTCTGCCGGCCAGCCACCCAGCGCATCCGCGGCGAGCTGTGCCGCCCCAAGCCGGAAGGCGAGATAGCATGGCTGGAGAAACGCGAGCAGCTGGCGATCTACCGGCCGCCCCGCCGCCGCTTCGATCACCGCGATCAGCCGTTCGACGCCCGTCGGCGCGAGGTCGAACTCCGCGCCCGCGCCGGCGACATCCCAGGCGAGGTCCTGCGCGCCGATCAGGTCGTGCGCTGCGTCATGGTCGAGTGCGTCGGCCTTGAGGACGGTACCGTCGCCGATTCGCAGCCATTCGTGAGCGTCGCAGCGATTGTCGGTGGCGATCCGCGCCACGCGTGGCTCGAGCGCGACGGCATCGCCGTGTCGAGCGGCGAAGGCCCCGACTGCAGCATTTCCGAGCGCAAGACCGATATTGTGCCGCGCCATGGCGGCGAGGTCGGTCAGCGAGGCGCCGTCGCCGAAATGGCCGAGCAGCCGCGCGCGCGTGCCCAGATAATTGCCGACCTGTTCGGGCACGTCGCCGGCCCGCGGATCGAGCGGTGTCGCCTCCAACCAGCGCTGGACGAGGAAGCCGTGGACGATCCCGCGCACTTCGGGGATCAGACCGGCTGCGTGCAGCGTCCGCGCGCGTTCCAGCTTGCGCTCGGCCTCGCCGCCGATGCCGGCGAACTTGAGCAGCCAGCGGTCGCCGCCGGCGCGGATGAGGAACTTGCGGCGTTCCTGGCCGGGATCGACCGCCGGCCAGTCGGCCTCATCGGCATAGCGGCAGGAGCGCCAGCCGCCGCCCGAGACATCCACCGGCAAACCATCGATCGGGCCGAGCAACGTCTCGGCCCAGCCGGCGAGCCGTTGCGGCGGGATGAGTTCGTCGAACGTCACCGCCGGCCGCTGGGCCGTCGCCCAGCGCATCTGCGTGCGTTCGGTCGCCATGGCTCCGGGCAGGCCGGCATGGCTCGGCAGGAACGCGATCCGCTCGGTGGCGACACCGCGCGCTTCCAGATAATCGGCGACGGCGGCGAACGAGCTGCCGGACAGGCCCGGGCCTTCGTCGACGACGACATAATGGCTCGTCTCGTCGATGAGCGCCTTCTCGGCCGCGGCGGTCAGCGCGATCCGGCGATCGAACGGATGACCGAATGGGCGGACGGTGAGCGGCGCCGGCGCGCCTAGCGAGGCCGCCACGATCGCGCCGAGCCCGGTGCCGATGCTGCGCACCCCGATCACCTTCGGCGGCCCGCTCAGCCGCAACCGTCGCGCCGCGGCGGCATAAGCTTCGGGATAGACGGCGTAGAAGGCGTAGCCCTCCGGCCGCCGGATCTCGATCGTCTCCGGCAGGGTCGCATCCGCCGCCAGTGCTGGCAGCGGAAGGAGGACGGTGAAGCCACTTTCCCACGAGGCGATCACCGCCTCGGCCAGCGTGCGCAGCGGCCCCGCAAGCCGGGCCCCGCCCGCCGGGCCGCCGTCCGCGCCGGCAATCGCGAAGTCGGCGTCGGCGACGCCCTGCGCGACCTCCCCGAGCGCGATGAATACGCCAACCAGAGCGGCATGGCGCGCGATGCCCGCCGGCATCGCAGCTAATA
>CAXTTP010000170.1:0-6345 GCA_964247195.1 uncultured Sphingomonadaceae bacterium | reverse complement strand
GCTGAGCTGGTTCGTCGACAACACCGTCGCCAAGCGCCTGCTCGGCATCGAGGGCATGGCGCGGGTTGCGCGCGGCGGCGGCGTCAGCCGCGAGATCCGGGTGATCCTCGATCCGGTGAAGCTGCAGGTGCAGGGCATCACCGCTTCGCAGGTCAACGCTCAGCTGCGCACGATGAACATGAATGCGGCCGGCGGCCGCGCCGAGATCGGCGGGTCCGAGCAGTCGGTGCGCGTCCTCGGCAATGCCGACACCGCTTATTCGCTCGGCCAGAAGCAGATTTCGATCGGCAACGGTCGGTCGGTCAAGCTCGCCGACGTCGCCCAGGTGCGCGACCTCTACGCGGAGCAGCGCTCGCTCTCGAAGATGAACCATCGCCAGGTGCTGAGCTTCAGCCTGGAGAAGGCCAAGGGCTATTCGGACGTCAAGGTTTATGACGAGGCGATCCGCCAGATCGAGAAGCTGAAGCAGGAGAACCCGAAGATCCGGTTCACCCAGCTCTTCACCAGCGTCGACTATACCAAGATACAATATCACTCGGCGATCGACGCGATGATCGAGGGCGCGGTGCTCGCCGTGCTTGTCGTCTTCCTGTTCCTGCGCGACTGGCGGGCGACAGTGATCTCGTCGCTGGCGATCCCGCTGTCTGCGATCCCCGCCTTCTGGCTGATGGACCTGATGGGTTTCACGCTCAACAACATCAGCCTCCTCGCGCTGAGCCTGGTGGCCGGCGTGCTGGTGGACGATGCGATCGTCGAGATCGAGAATATCGTGCGCCACATGCGGATGGGTAAATCCGCCTACCAGGCGTCGATCGATGCCGCCGATGAGATCGGCCTGGCGGTGCTCGCGACGACCATGGCGATCGTCGCGGTGTTCCTGCCGGTCGGCCTGATGCCGGGGATGTCCGGTCAGTTCTTCAAGCAGTTCGGCCTTACCGTTGTCGCCGCCGTGCTGATGAGCCTGGCGGTCGCACGGCTGATCACGCCGATGATTGCCGCTTATTTCCTGAAGGCCCACGGCGAGGCCGCGCACGGCGACAATTTCCTGATGCGTGGGTATACGCGGCTGCTCGGCTGGTCGCTGAACAACCGCTGGAAGACCGTGGGCATCGGCGGCCTCGCCTTCGTCCTGACGATCTTCGCTTTCTACACCCTGCCCTTCACCTTCCGGCCGCCCGCCAACACCGATTCCAGCCAGATCCAGATCGAGATGGTGCCGGGCTCGACCAAGGAGCAGACCGAGGCTGTCGCGGATCGGGTTGCGGATATCGTCAGCCGCGCGCCCGACGTGAAGTCGGCCGTCGAGGACATCCAGGTCGGCGACGCGACCCTGTACCTTCAGCTAAACAAGAAGCGCGACCGTACCAGCGTGGAGTTCGAGCGTGCGATGGCGCCGACGCTGCGCGAGATCCCCGACGCGCGCGTGACCTTCCAGAGCCAGGCCGGCGGCAACGGACGCGACATCACGGTCATGCTCGCCGGCGACGATCCTGCCGCGCTGAATGCCGCGGCGGTGAAAGTGGTCAACGAGATGCGGGGCCTGCCGGAACTGCGCGCGCCGCGCATCGACGGCGATCTCGCCCGCCCCGAGATCACGATCCGCCCGCGCTTCGATCTCGCCACCGACATGGGGGTGACGACGCAGGCGCTGAGCACCACGATCCGCATCGCCACGCTGGGGGACATCGACCAGAACGTCGCGAAATTCTCCCTGTCCGACCGGCAGATCCCGATCCGGGTGTCGATCGACGAGGATGCGCGGCGCAGTCTCGCCACCATCCAGAACCTGCCGGTCCCGACCGCGAGCGGCGGCTCGGTGCCTCTGCGCGTCGTCGCCGACATCGGTTTTGGGGCCGGCCCATCGGAAATCCGCCGCTACAACCAGACGCGGCGGCTGGTGATTGGCGCCGACCTCGCGCCGGGCGCCGTCAGCAGTCAGGCGACGAACAAGATCGACAAGCTGGAAGCGATAAAGAACCTGCCGAAGGGCGTCGCCAAGGTGAATTGGGGCGAGAGCAAATGGCAGGCGGAGATGATCTTCAACTTCGCCGTGGCCGTCACTTCCGGCGTGCTGCTCGTGTTCGCGGTACTGGTGCTGCTCTACAAGCGGGTGATGCCGCCGTTCGTGAACATGGGCTCGCTGTTGCTGGCGCCGCTGGGCGGAGCGGTCGCCCTCCACCTGACCGGCAACGCCATCTCGATGCCGGTGCTGATCGGGCTGCTGATGCTGCTCGGCATCGTCGCCAAGAACTCGATCCTGCTCGTCGACTTCGCGATCGAGGAGATGAACCACGGCGTCGACCAGACCTCCGCGATCCTCGACGCCGGCCACAAGCGCGCCCAGCCGATCGTGATGACCACGATCGCGATGGTCGCCGGCATGCTGCCGGTCGCGTTCGCGCTGTCCGGTGACGGCAGCTTCCGCGCGCCGATGGGGGTCACCGTTATCGGCGGACTCCTGCTCTCGACCGTGCTGACGCTGGTCATCGTGCCGGCGAGCTTCAGCCTGGCCGACGATTTCGAGAAGTGGATCGCGCCGCGCCTCGCCCGCCTGCTCACCAATGGCGGCGAACGGGCCGCCCCTCACCCGCAAGCCGCGGAATGAACCTTTCGCAGGGCTGAGGCGTCTCTCGGCCATGAATCTGCTTGGCCTGTTGGGGATCGACCGCTTCAACCCCGGACAGGGCGGCTCCCGCGGCATGCGGATCGCCGCCACCGGCCTGCTGCTGGCGATGGCCGTAGTCTACGCTGCGGGCCGCGCGCTGGAACGACCGGGCAACGGCTGGGGCTTCGTGCGCGCCTTCGCTGAGGCGGCGATGGTCGGCGGCATGGCCGACTGGTTCGCGGTGACCGCGCTCTTCCGACATCCGCTCGGCCTGCCCATCCCCCACACCGCGATCATTCCGCGCAACAAGAACCGCATCGGCGACAACCTCGCCGCCTTCCTTCGCGACAACTTCCTGACTCCGTCAGTCGTCGCCCGCCGCATGGGCCAGATCGACGTCGCCGCCACCGCGGGCCGCTTCCTCGCCAACCCGCCGCAGGGCGGCCGGCTGCGTGGGGGCGCGTCGCGGCTCATCGCCGACGTCTTGGAGGCGCTCGATCCAGACCGGCTGGGCCGCATGGTCAGCGGCGCGGTCGCGGCGCAGCTCCGCGCGCTCGAGATCGCGCCGCTCGTAGGCCAGGCGCTGAACGCCGCGATCGACGAGGACCGCCACGTCCCGATCGTCGACGGCATAATCCTCTGGGCCGACCGCACGCTGGCGGCGAACGAGCCGCTGATCCGCAAGATGGTCTCGGAAAAGGCAGGCTCGATCCTGCGTTGGACCGGCCTCGACGAGAAGCTCGCCAACGCGATCGTCGACGGGCTCCACCGGCTGCTCGGCGAGATGGCGGCAGACCCGGCCCATCCGCTCCGCGCCAAGGCTGAGGAGGGCCTCGCCAGCCTCGCCGCGCGGCTGCAGGGCGAGCCGGAGATGCGCGCCAAGGTCGAGCGGCTGAAGGAGGAGATCATCGACAATCCCGCCGTCGGCCGCTGGCTGGAAGGGTTGTGGCGGACGGCGCGCGCCGGCATGCTGCGCGCCGCCCGCGATCCCGGGGCGACGCTCGCGGGCCGCTTCGGCGATGCGCTGCGCCAGCTCGGCACGACGCTGCAGAACGAGCCCCGCCTGCAGCGCACGATCAACCAATTCGCCCGGCGCGCGACGGTGGGCGTGGTCGACGGCTATGGCGACCATATCGTGCGGCTGGTTTCGGACACGATCCGCGGCTGGGACGCGCACACCGTTACCGACCGGCTCGAGGCGGCGGTCGGCCGCGACCTTCAATATATCCGTATCAACGGCACCGTCGTGGGTGGGCTGGTCGGGCTCTCGATCCACCTGATCGATCAGCTGGTGTAGCGGCCCGAGCCCGGGTCAGCCCTCGCTCGATCGCTCGATGTCCGCGCCGACCGCGTTCAATTTCTCTTCGAGCCGCTCATAGCCGCGATCGAGATGGTAGACGCGGTGGACCTTGGTCTCGCCGGCGGCGGCGAGGCCGGCGAGGATCAGGCTCATCGACGCGCGCAGGTCCGTCGCCATCACCTCCGCGCCGATCAGCCCGTCGACGCCGCGGACGACGGCGGTGCGGCCACGGACCTGGATGTCGGCGCCCATCCGGGCGAGCTCGGGCACGTGCATGTAGCGGTTCTCGAATACCGTCTCGGTCAGCACGCTGGCACCGTCGGCGAGCGCGAGCATCGCCATGAACTGCGCCTGCATGTCGGTCGGAAACGCCGGGAACGGCGCGGTCGATACAGTCAGGGCGGTGAGGCGGCGATCGGCGCGCACCCGGATCGCGCCCTCCATTTCCTCCACCTCCAGCCCCGCCTCGACCATCGGTTCGAGCACCGCGCGCATGTCGTCGCCACGCGCGCCGACGAGCGTCAGGTCGCCGCCGGTGATTGCGGCCGCGCACGCATAGCTGCCGACCTCGATGCGATCGGGCATCACGCGGTAGTCGGCCCCGTGCAGCGTCTCGCGGCCCTGAACGAGAATCCGGCTGTTGCCGGCGCCTTCGATCGTGGCGCCCATCGCGATCAGGCAGTTGCAAAGGTCGACGATTTCCGGCTCGCGCGCGGCATTCTCGATCACGCTCTCGCCGCGCGCGAGCGAGGCCGCCATCAGCGCGTTCTCCGTCGCTCCGACCGAGGGATAGGGCAGCACCACACGACCGCCGACGAGGCCGCCGCGCGGCGCCTTGGCGCGCACATAGCCGCCGGTCACCTCGATCTCGGCTCCCAGCATCTCGAACGCGCGGAGGTGGAAGTCGATCGGGCGGTTGCCGATGGCGCAGCCGCCGGGCAGCGACACCGTCGCCTCGCCGGCACGCGCGAGCAGCGGCCCCAGCACCACGATCGAGGCTCGCATCTTGCGGACGATGTCGTAGGGGGCGACGGTCGAGGCGATCTCAGGCGCGGCGAGCGTGATGACCCGGCCGGGCTCCTCGCCGCGGCCGCGCTCGACCTTGGTCGATACGCCGAGCTCGTTCAGCAAATGCTGGAAGCTGTCGACATCGGCGAGCCGCGGCAGGTTGCGCAGCGTGAGCGGCTGATCGGTCAGCAGCGCGCATGGCAGGAGGGTGAGCGCTGCATTCTTCGCGCCGGAGATCGGCACGCGGCCGGAGAGGCGATTGCCGCCGCGGATGATGATCCTGTCCATGGCGGGTATCTATCGGCTTGCTGCTCATGCGCAAGCCGGACGGCACCGCTCAGGCCTTCTCCAGCGTGCACTGCAGCGGATGCTGGTTCTGCCGGGCGAAGTCGGTCACCTGAGTGACCTTGGTCTCGGCGACCTCGTAGCTGAACACGCCGCAAACCCCGACGCCCTTCTGGTGGACGTGGAGCATGACCCGCGTCGCATCCTCGATGCTCATCCTGAAGAATCGCTGCAGGCAGAGGACGACGAACTCCATCGGCGTATAATCGTCGTTTAGCATCAGCACCTTGTAGGGCTGGGGCTTCTTGGTGCGGGTGCGGGTCCGCGTGGCGACGCCGAGACCGGTGTCGTCGCCGCCGCCGGTCTTGCGCTCCGCCATGGCATGAACAGAAAATTGGAACGCCGCACGCTGCATCTATCGGTCTCTCCGGGATGCCCAGAATATGGCATGGCGGGGCGCGAGAGCAAGGGCCGGGGAGGCTCCGCCGCGGCCTCCAAATACGAAAAGCGGCCGCCCCGGAGGGCGACCGCTTTACAGATGCCGCTGCGTGGCGGGCGGCGGAGGGCCGCCCGCCGCGTTGCGACCTTTAGAGCGACGAGGCGCCCTTGATCTTCTCGGCGGCGACTGCATAGCGGGTCGAAAGCGGCTGCGCGATCTCGCCCATGAGCTTCAGCATCGACTCGCTGACCTTGGACGCCTCGGCGACCATGGTATCGAACGACGACTTGGCGAACTCGCTCTGGAGCTGGAACAGCTCAGTGGGCGACTTCACAGCGGCGAAGCTCTTGAGGGTCGCGGTCGCGCTCTCGAAGCTCTTCTTGCCGTAGTCGGCGGCTTCCTGCGTCATCGCCTCGGCACCCTTGGCGGCGACGCGGCTCGACGCGACGAACGCCTCGACATTGCCCTTGGTGAACTCGGTCATCTCTTCGGCGAACTTAGCGCTCTTCTCGACCGCGGTCTTGGTGCGCTCGTTGACGTCGCCGAACATCGCCTGAACACGCTCGGCACCGGCGTAGGTCATCTCGGGGGTAGTGGCCATGGTCATCATTCCTTTCAGGACAGGTTGGGCCATCGTGAACATGGCCGGGTTGGGTCGGGTTTGAGCGGGTTCGATCGGATCGGGCACGGCAGCGGCCGGCGCCTCGG
>CAXTTP010000169.1:0-6433 GCA_964247195.1 uncultured Sphingomonadaceae bacterium | reverse complement strand
ACGTGATGCCCTCGCTGGTGCCGGCCACCGTGAAGTCCATGTCGCCGAGATGGGCCTCGTCGCCGAGGATGTCGCTGATCACCGCGAACTCGTCGCCCTCGAGGATCAGGCCCATGGCGATGCCCGAGACCGGGCGCTTGAGCGGCACGCCGGCGTCCATCAGCGCGAGGCTGCCGCCGCACACCGTCGCCATCGACGACGAGCCATTCGACTCGGTGATGTCGGAGAGGACGCGCACCGTGTACGGGAACTCCTCCATGCTCGGCAGTACCGGATGGAGCGCGCGCCAGGCGAGCTTGCCGTGGCCGACCTCGCGGCGGCCGGGCGCGCCGAAGCGGCCGACTTCGCCGACCGAATAAGGCGGGAAGTTGTAGTGGAGCAGGAAGCGCTCGTAGCTGAGGCCGGTCAGGCCATCGATCATCTGCTCGGCTTCCTTGGTGCCGAGCGTGGTCGTCACGATCGCCTGCGTCTCGCCGCGGGTGAACAGCGCCGAGCCGTGCGCGCGCGGCAGGAAGTGGACGGAGGACTCGATCGGGCGGACCGTCTTCGTGTCGCGGCCGTCGATGCGGCGGCCTTCCTTCAGGATCGCGGTACGGACGATGTCGGCTTCCAGCTTCTTGCCGAGCTTGGCGGCCTTCAGGCGGGTGGTGGCGTCGGCATCGGCGAAGTGGGCGTGCATCGCCTTCTTCGCGGCCGAGATCGCGGCGACGCGCTCGGCCTTGCCGGTGAGCTTATAGGCCTCGGTGAGACCGTCGCCGACCAGCGCCTTGACCTGCGCCTTCATCTCGCTGTCGTCGTGGATGGGAAGTTCCCACATGTCCTTGGCGGCCTGCTCGGCGAGCTTGACGATCGCCTCGACGACCTGCGCGCTCGCCTTGTGGGCGAACATCACCGCGCCGAGCATGATCTCCTCGGACAGCTCCTTGGCTTCCGATTCGACCATCATCACCGCGTCGTGGGTGGCGGCGACGACGAGGTCGAGATCGCCTTCCTTGATCTGGTCGAGCGTCGGGTTGAGGACATATTCGCCGTCGACATAGCCGACGCGCGCCGCTCCGATCGGCCCCAGGAACGGTACGCCGGACAGAGTGAGGGCGGCCGATGCCGCGACCATCGCGACGATGTCGGGCTCGTTCTCGCCGTCATAGCTCAGCACCTGGGCGATGACGTTGATCTCGTTGTAGAAGCCCTCCGGGAAGAGCGGGCGGATCGGCCGGTCGATCAGGCGGCTGGTGAGCGTCTCCTTCTCGGTGGCGCCGCGCTCGCGCTTGAAGAAGCCGCCCGGGATGCGGCCGGCGGCCGAAAACTTCTCCTGGTAGTGGACGGTGAGCGGGAAGAAATCCTGCCCGTCCTTGACCGTCTTGGCCGCGGTCACGGCGCACAGCACCACCGTCTCGCCGAGCGTCGCGAGCACCGCGCCATCGGCCTGGCGCGCGACGCGCCCCGTCTCCAGCGTGAGGGTCTTTCCGCCCCACTGGATTTCCTGCTTCTTGATATCGAACATAGTGGCTTAGCTGCCTTCATATCATGCCGGCAGCCCCATGCCGCCAGCGTCGGTCGTCGGACGGCGCAACCGCTACTCGCCCGATACGGAAACGGCCCCCGATGCCGGGGGCCGTCCGGTTACTTGCGAAGCCCGAGCTTCGCGATGAGGGCGGCGTATCGGCCGGTATCCTTCTTCTGAAGGTATGCCAGCAGCGAACGCCGCTTGTTGACGAGCATCAGCAGGCCGCGGCGCGAATGATTGTCCTTCGCATGCGTCTTGAAATGCTCGGTGAGGTTGACGATGCGCTCGGTCAGGATCGAGATCTGGACCTCGGGCGATCCCGTGTCGCCCTCGCTGCGGGCATGTTCGGTGATCAGCTCGGCCTTGCGTTCGGCGGTAATCGTCATGGCTCTTCCTTCGACATCGAGAGGTTGAGGCCGCGCACCACCCTCAGCTCCTCCCCGTCGACAAAGACGAGCGCGATCGGAACGCTGCCGTCGATCGCAAGGTGGAGACCGGGCGTTGCTGCGGTCCCGATCAGCTTGCGCCCTTCGCGGAGCGCGTGTGCCTGATCGGGGGTGACGGAAAGAGCCGGGATGTCGTCCAGCCCCGCCGCCAGCGGCAAGAGTGCCTGTTCAAGGCGGCGCGCATGGCCGAATTCGGCCAGAATGTCCAGCGAAATCGCCGGTTCGAGACCGAACGCCCCGGCCCGCGTCCGCCGCAGCATCGTCACGTGCCCGACCGTGCCGAGCGCGCGCGCGATGTCCCGCGCCAGGCTCCGGATGTAGGTGCCCTTGGACACGGTGCAGGCGAGCGTAGCACTTCCCAGCCGATCGCCGCCCTCGCTGCCCGTCACCGCCAGCGCGTGGATCGCCACATCGCGCGCGGCGAGCTCGACCGCTTCGCCGGCGCGCGCCAGGTCGTAGGCGCGGCGGCCATCCACCTTCAGCGCCGAATAAGCCGGCGGCACCTGCACGATCGGGCCGGTGAAGCGGGGCAGCACCGCCGCCAGCTCCGTCACGGTGGGTCGCGCCGGTGACGTCGCGATCGCCGCGCCTTCGAGGTCGAGCGTGTCGGTTTCGGTCCCGAACGCGACGGTGAAGGCATAGTCCTTGTCCGCATCCAGCATGCGGCCGGCAAGCTTGGTCGCCTCGCCGATCGCGACCGGCAGCACGCCCGACGCAAGCGGATCGAGCGTCCCGCCATGGCCGACCTTGCGCCTGGGATAGCCGCCGGCGCGGAGCGCGCGTTTCACCGCCGAGACGATCTCGGTCGAGCCGGGGCCAACCGGCTTGTCGATGACGATCCAGCCATCCATCCCTCAGCCCCGCGCCGGCCACTCGTCGCGAAGGATGGCGAACAAAGCGGTATCGCGGACATGGCCGTTCCAGGTGATCCGCTCCTGCCGCAACACCCCCTCCAGCCGGCCGCCGATCGCAGCGACGGCGGCCATCGACCGCCGGTTGCGGACGTCGACGCGAAACTCGATGCGGCGGAAGCCGCAGGCGATCGCATGGTCGATCATCAGCCGCTTCAGGCGACGGTTGAAGCCGGTGCCGCGCACGGCAGGCGCGATATAGGTGTTGCCGATCTCCAGCAGGGCCTGCGCGGCGTTGATGTTGAGATAGGCCGACATGCCGACCAGCCGGTCGCCGTCCAGCACCGCGAAGCCGAGCCGGCCGGGATTGGCGCGCAGCGCGTCGAACGACGCGTCGAAATGGTCCGGATCGTAGGAGACGCCGTAGATCGGCCAGATCGCCGGATCCTCGGCGCAGGCCGCCTTCAGCGCCGCCCGGTGTGCCTCCGCCAGCGGCACAACCGCGACCTCGCCGTCGCGCAGCATGCGGTGGAGCTCGTTCATCCGGCGTGCACCCTGGCCATATAGTGGCGGCGGCAGAGCGCCTCGTAGCGGTCGTTGCCGCCGATCTCGGTCTGCGCGCCGGTCGCGATCGCGCGACCGGCGGCATCGACGCGCAGGTTCATCGTCGCCTTGCGGCCACAGGCGCAGACCGCCTTCAGTTCGACAAGGCTGTCGGCCAGCCCGAGCAGCGCGGCGCTGCCTTCGAACAATTGCGCCTGGAAATCGGTGCGCAGGCCGTAGGCGAGCACCGGCACGCCGAGCTCGTCGCAGACCCTTGCGAGCTGCAGGACCTGCACACGGCTCAGGAACTGCGCCTCGTCGACGAGGACGCAGTCGAGCGGACCGGCGGCGATCCGCGCCTCGGCGAGTGCGTGCAGGTCGGTCGAAGAGTCGAAGCCGATCGCCGGCGCGGCGAGGCCGATCCGCGAGTTGATCGCGCCGGGGCTGTGGCGGTCGTCGATCGCGGCGGTGAGCAGCATCGTCGCCATGCCGCGCTCGCGATAGTTGAAGTCGGCCTGGAGCAGGTTCGTCGACTTCCCCGCGTTCATTGACGCATAATAGAAATAGAGCTTGGCCATCGCGCCCGCGCCTTCTCACGCGCGTGCCGCCCGCGCAACGAGAGTCAGGGGTTGCTGAGCGTCAACGTGTCGCCCTCGATAGCGACCTTGCCGATACGGCCGAGGAAGCTCTGGCCGAGCAGCGGCATCGCATCGGGAACGTCGAGGACCAAAGCCGGCACGTCGCGAAGCTCGATCGACCCGACCCTGAGCTGCGGCAGCACCTTGCTCGCGACTCTCACCGTCGCCGATGCGGTCTGCGCCCGGCCGGTGAAGTCGGCATCGGTCACCCAGATGCCGGCGCGGCGCGCGTCGTTGCGGCTGAGCGCCACTTCGCTCGCGCCGGTGTCGACCATGAAGGTGAGGGTCGTGCCGGCGATCGATCCGTCCACGGTGAAGCGGCCCAGCGGTCCGCGGCCGACCTGGACGGTGCCGGGCCTCGCCTGCGGCAATCGTTGAAGCGCCATCACCACGCCGGTCGGGCGCGGTGCATCCGGATCCCGCTGCTTCGGCTGGGCGACCGGGGTCTCGCTCAGGGAGGCGTCCGGGGTTGACGAGGTCTGCCCGATCCCAGCCGCAGGCTGCTTAGGGCCGCCCCCGGCAAGGAAGCCGACCAGTATCGCCACGAAGATCGTCGCTATCGCGAAAGCCCGCATCGTCCGTCCTGCCATCTTTGCGCTCGGACGTACGCGAGGAGGATTAAGGCCGGGTTTCCCCGTCCTCGCCAAGGTCACGCGCCACGTCCGGCCGGCGCAGCAGCGCGTCGATATGGCCACCCTCGTCGAAGCTCTCGTCGGCGACGAACTTGAGCTTGGCGGCGTAGCGCGTGTTCACCCGCTGGGCGACTTCCGACTGGAAGAAGGCGGTGTTGGTGCGCAACGCCTTCAGCACCGCCGCCTCGTCGGCGCCCAGCAGTGGCTTCACGAAGACGGTGGCGTGGCGCAGGTCAGGCGACATCCGGACCTCGGTCACCGACACGCTGTGCCCGGCCAGCGTCTCGTCATGGACGTCGCCGCGCATGAGGATGTCGGCCAGCACGTGGCGCACCTGCTCGCCGACGCGCAGCAGGCGGACCGACTTGCCTTCGGGGGTCTCGTTGCGACGCATGGCGGACCTTCAGCGAGACCGCCACGCGCGCATCGCGGGCGTGGGATGCGTCACAGCGTGCGCGCGCGCTCCTCGACCAAGCCTAGAGCGTGCGGGCACGCTCTTCCACTTCGAACGTCTCGACGATGTCGCCGGGCTTGATGTCGATCGAGCCCTCGATGGTGACGCCGCACTCCAGGCCGGCGCGCACTTCCGGCACGTCGTCCTTGAAGCGACGCAGCGACGCGATCGAGCCGTTGTAGATGATCACATCGTCGCGCAGCACGCGGGCGCGCAGCTTCTGGCGGATATAGCCCTCCAGCACGAGCAGGCCGGCGGCCTTGCCGTGCTTGCCCGCCGAGAAGACCTCGCGGATCTCGGCGCGGCCGACGACATGCTCCAGATATTCGGGCCCGAGCTCGCCGGCCATTCCGGCGCGGATCTCGTCCAGGAGATCGTAGATCACGTCGTAATATTTGAGGGCAACGCCGTCGCGGGCGGCGATCTCGCGGGCCTTGGCATTGGCGCGCACGTTGAAGCCGATGATCGGCGCGCGGCTCGCCGCCGCCAGCGTCACATCGGATTCGGTGATGCCGCCGACGCCCGAATGCAGGATCCGGGCGCGGATATCCGCGGTCGAGATCTTGTTGAGCGAACCGACGATCGCCTCGACCGAGCCTTGCGTATCGGCTTTGACCACCAGCGGATATTCGATCGCCTGCTTCTCCTTAAGCGCGGAGAACATGCTTTCGAGGCTGGCTGGCGCGGTCGTGGTGCGCTTGGCCTGGATCACCGAGGCGCGATAGGCGGCGACCTCGCGGGCGCGGCCCTCGGTGTCGACCACCGACAGCTCGTCGCCGGCCGACGGCACGCCGGAGAGGCCGAGCACCTCGACCGGCAGCGACGGACCCGCCTCCTTGAGCTGGCGGCCCTTTTCGTCGACCATCGCACGGACCTTGCCGCTCTCGGCGCCGACCACGAAGATGTCGCCGACGCGCAGCGTGCCGCGGCCGACGAGGATCGTCGCGACCGGGCCGCGGCCCTTGTCGAGCTGCGCCTCGATCACGATGCCCTCAGCCTCGCGATCGGGGTTGGCGGACAGTTCGAGCAGCTCGGCCTGGAGCTGGATCTTCTCGATCAGCTCGTCGAGTCCGGTCCGCTGGAGCGCCGAGACCTCGACGTCCTGGACCTCGCCGCCCATCGCCTCGACCTGCACGTCCTGCTGGAGGAGCGCCTCGCGCACCTTCTGCGGATTGCCGCCCGGCTTGTCGACCTTGTTGATCGCGATGATCATCGGCACGCCGGCGGCCTTGGTGTGGGCGATCGCCTCGATCGTCTGCGGGCGGATGCCGTCGTCGGCGGCGACCACGATCACGACGATGTCGGTGACGTTGGCGCCGCGCGCGCGCATCTCGCTGAACGCCTCGTGGCCCGGCGTGTCGA
>CAXTTP010000168.1:0-6447 GCA_964247195.1 uncultured Sphingomonadaceae bacterium | reverse complement strand
TCGCCGACGAGACGCGGCCGGTGCGGATGCGGCTGAGCCCGGCGGATGCCGAGCGCCTCGCCGATGCCGGGCTCGGCGTGCGGATCGTCGCCGACGCGCGGATGGCGCCCGGTGCGATCCTGCTCGAGACCGGCGATGGCTGGATCGAGGACGGCGTCGCCGTCTCGCTCGACCGGTTGCGCGCCCAGCTCGACGCGATCGGGCTGCCGCGATGAGCCGCGCCGCGCGATCGCTGGTTGATCATTCCGCCGCGCTGCTCGGCGCCATCGAGGCGCCCGCCGGTCCGCGCCGGATCGGCCGGCTGGTCGCGTTCGAAGGCGTGATGATGGAGGCGACCGGGCTCGACCAGCCGGTCGGTGGCGGGGTCCGCGTGATCGACGCCGATGGCCATGCCACCCGCGCCGAGGTGGTCGGCTTCCGCCGCGACCGGGTGCTGATGATGGCGCTGGACGGCGAGGCGCCGCATGCCTGCGGCGCGCGCGTCGAGCCGGACGCGCGGACCGCGCTGGTGGCAGTCGGCAACGCGCTCCTCGGCCGGGTGATCGATCCGCTCGGCGAGCCGCTCGACGGCCTCGGCCCGATCCGTGCCGCCGCCCGCTGGCCGCTCCATGGCCGCCGCGCCAATCCGCTCCACCGCGGTCGCGTCACCCGGCCGTTCGATCTCGGCGTCCGCGCCATCAACGCGCTGCTCACCGCCGGCGTTGGCCAGCGGATCGCGATCGTCGCCGGTTCGGGCGTCGGCAAGTCGGTGTTGACCGGGCAGATGATCGCCGGCGCCGACGCCGACGTCATCGTCGTCGGACTGGTCGGCGAACGCAGCCGCGAGGTCAGCGACTTCCTCGAAACGAGGCTCGCCGGCGAGGTCCGCGGCAAGAGCGTCGTCGTCGCCGTGCCCGCCGATCATGCGCCGATCCTGCGGCTGCGCGCGGCGATGCGCGCGACGGCCATCGCCGAATGGTTTCGCGACCAGGGCCTGAAGGTGCTGCTGCTGATCGACAGCCTGACCCGCGTCGCGCATGCGCAGCGCGAGATCGGCCTGTCGCTGGGCGAGCCGCCGACGATGAAGGGCTATCCGCCCTCCGCGCTCGGCCTGATTCCGCGCCTGTGCGAGCGCGCCGGCGCCTGCGCGAGCAGCGGCGGATCGATCACCGCGCTCTACACCGTGCTCGCCGACGGCGACGATAATGACGATCCGGTGGTCGATACCGCGCGCGCCATCGTCGATGGTCACATCCTGCTCTCGCGCAGCCTTGCCGAGCAGGGCGTGTTCCCGGCGATCGACGTCGGCAGATCGCTCAGCCGGGTGATGAGCGACATCGTGCCTGCCGATCATGCCCGCGCCGCCGCGGCGCTCCGCCGGCTGTGGTCGGTATATGAGGAGAATCGCGACCTGATCCTGATGGGCGCCTATCGCGACGGCAGCGATCCGACGATCGACGCCGCGATCACGCGGCGCGGCGAGATCCTCGACTTTCTGCGCCAGGGCCAGGCCGAGCGGATCGACCTCGCCGACTCCGTTGCCCGCCTGATCGACGGGTTCGCGGCATGAAGGGGCTGGTCCAGCGCCGTGCCCGCGTCGCCCGCGTGCGTCGCGTCCAGCACCTCCAGGCAGCTGCCACCGCGGCGCAGGCCGAGGGCCGGGCGGCGGCGCTGGAAGGCACCGCCGCACATCTCGCTTTGCTTCGCCACAGTCTCGCACCCGCGCAGGGGATGATGGCGGCGGCCGAGCTTTCAGGCGCTGCCGAGCTGGCGATGCGGCTCGACGCGGTCCGCGACGGATTGACCGATTCGATCGTCTCGGCCCGCGCGACTGCGCTCGAGACGGCGGCGCGGCGGCTGGAAGCTCGCATCCGCCAGGAAAGCGCCGAGCGGCTGGAGGAGCGCGCCGCGGTCGCCATCGCGCTGCTGCGCGATCGCCGCCAGCAGGCCGCCGGCGGCCGCCGTCGCAGCGAGGCCGAAGAATGACCGCCGTAGTCGCATCCGCGCTCCCGGCCAGCGATGCTCCGGTGGCGCCCGCGCGCGTGGCCGGCCGCCGCGCCGGTGACGGCTTCGCCGCGATCGTAGACGCCGCCGCGAGCGACGCGGACGCCCCGTCAGCGAACGTTCCGCCGGTGAAACCGGACGAGCAGCCCGGGCAGGATACGACCGCGAATTCTGCGACCCCTACGCCGCCGCCTGCCGATCCGGCGCTCGCCGCGATCGATGCGGCGGTGCTGATCGCGCAGCTCTGCCCGCCGCCCGTCGTCACTCCGGCGATGCCCGCGGAACCGCAGGCTTGCGCACCGCTGCCGGGTCAGGCCGGCCTCCCCATCGGCGCGGACGCCGTGGTCCGGGCGCGGGCTGCCGGCGAGAAGCCGATCCGGAACGCGACCAAGAACGCCGCCTTCACGATTGCAGCCGAGGCGATCGGCAGCGCTGGCGCGCCCGCCCCTGCAATCGATGGCGGCGTGCCGGTAGCCGCCACGGCGCTGCCCGCCTCGGCGAGCATTGCCGCCGACGGCGCCATTGCGGCGTCGCCGGCGGACATCGGCCTCGGCCATCATCTCGATCTCGCCCATGAGGAGCGCTGGCTCGACCGGCTCGCGCAGGACATCGCCCGCAGCGCGGACGGCGACTCGCGCCTGCGCTTCACGCTCGCGCCCGAGCATCTCGGCCGGCTGACGGTGGAGCTCGCCGCCGACGCCGGCGGCACCGCGATCCGGCTCACCACCGAAAGCCAGGAAGCGCACCGGATCGTGACCGAGGCGCAGCCGCGCCTCATCGCGGAGGCGCGCGCGCAAGGGCTCCGGGTCAGCGACACTCAGGTCGATCTCGACCGGCGCGGCGGCGGCGAGCCGCAGCAGCGGTCGGACGGCCGGCCGGGGCAAGATCGCGCGCGCCCGGCCGTAATATGGACATCGCCGACCTCGCGCGTGGGGAGCGAGGCGGTCAAGGGCGTGCCGGCGGCACGCGATCTCTATGCGTGAGCGGGGACAGAAATGAGCGAGGACAAGGTCAAGGCGAAGAAGGGCGGGAAGCTCAAGCTCATCCTGGCGATCGTCGGCGGCATCGGGCTGCTCGGCGGCGGCGGGGTCGCCGCCGGCATGTATTTCGGCGGCCACGCCAAGGCGCCGGCTGAGGATCCGAACCAGCCCAAGCTCGTGCTGCGCAAGGATGCGGACGGCGGGGCCGCCGGGGGCGGCGCTTCGCGTCGCTATCAGGCGAGCTATTATCCGATCGAGCAGACCTTCACCTCGAACCTGCGCGATTCGGACGGCTTCGTGCAGATCGGCCTCGGCGTCTCGACCTATTACGACCAGAAGGTGCTCGACAACCTCAAGGCCAACGACATGCCGATCCGCTCGGCGGTGCTGATGACGCTCGCCGACCAGCAGGCCGCGACGATCACCTCTCCGGAGGGGAAGAAGGCGCTTCAGCAATCCCTGAAAAAGGCTATCAACGAGGTCCTGGTTAACCGGGAAGGTTTCGGCGGCATCGACAACGTCTATTTCACGAGCTTCATCATCCAATGAGCGACGAACCAGCCGACCTGCCCGAGGGCGTCGCCGCGGCGATGGACACGCTGCTGGAGCAGGGCGGCGTCCGCCGCTTCGCGCTCGGCGCGGAGGTGCCGCGGCCGGCGACGCGCCTCGCCGGGCTCGAGCGGATGGGCGAGCGGCTGTCGCGCCACCTGCGCGACGCCATCGAGCCGATCGCGCGCGGCAAGACGCAGGTCGCCGCCGATCCGATCCGGCCGATCCGCTTCGAGGCATGGCTCGCCGAGCTGCCCGCCTTCACCAGCCTCAGCCATTTCCGCATGCCGCCGCTCAAGCACGGTGTGCTGATCGCGATCGATCCCGAGTTCGTGACGCGGATGGTCGACGCTTATTATGGCGGTGCCGGCAAACCTTCGCGGCATCGCGGCCTCGAGTTCACGCCCACCTAGGAGCGGCTGCTCGGGCGCGTTGCCGACGGCATCGTCGCCGCGCTCGCCGCCGCCTGGAGCGACGTCGCCGTGCTCGAGCCGGCGCTTGCCGGGCATGAGACCAACGCCGCCTTTTCCAGCTTCGTGCGCCGCGAGGAACAGGTCGTCGTCCAGTCGTTCACGGTTACGCCGGGCACGTCGAAGCCAACCACGGTGGCGATCGTCTATACCGTTGCCGGCCTGCGCCCGTTCGAGCCGCTCTTCGCCGCTAAGGTTCATGGCGGTGGCGGCGATACGGATCCCGAATGGCGCCAGCGGCTCGCCGCCGCCCTTGAAAATATTCGCCTGCCGGTTCGCTCGGTGCTAGCCCGGCCGCACATGTCGGTGTCGCAGCTGCTCGATCTCAAGCCCGGCGACGTCATCCCGATCGCGATGCCGGCGAAGGCGCCGCTGATCGTCGCCAACCGGCGGCTGGCGGAAGGCACGATCGGCGAACGCGAGGGCAAGGCGGCGCTGATGGTGGAACAGATGATGGGGGGCCAAGGATGAACCAGATGACCAGCAGCCCCGGGCGCGACGACGTGAGCGCCAGCCGCAACTACCAGCTTCTCGCCGACATCCCGGTGCGGCTGTCGGTCGAGGTCGGCTCGACCTCGCTCAAGCTCTCCGAACTGCTCGATCTCGCTGAGGGCTCGGTCGTCGAGCTCGATCGCCAGGCCAACGAATTGCTCGACATCCTCGTCAACGGCACGCTCGTTGCTAAGGGCGAGGTCGTGACGGTCAACGGCCGGTTCGGCATCCGCGTCGTCGAGGTCGTCGCGACCGAGATGCGCACGGCCGGCCTCGAACGGCGGACATGAGCATAGCCGCCTATCTGATCAACGTCGTCCTGATGCTCGCGCTGGTGGCCGGGATGGCCGTCGGCGCGCTGTGGCTGTGGCGCAGGCTGCAGCCTGGCATGGCGTTCGGCCGTCGCGAGCAGGCGGTGCGGCTGGTCGACGCGCTGCCGCTCGGCGCGACCGGGCGGCTGGCGGTGGTCGAGTTCGCCGGCAAGCGGATCCTGGTCGCGGTTTCGCGCGGGCGGATAGAGAAGCTTGCCGAGGCCGACGCACCCGTCTTCAGGCTCGACGATGCCGATGGCGGCTAGGGCGGTCGCGCGCGGCGGGTGGCCGCTGCTTCTGCTTGCCGCCGCCCTGATCGCCTTGTTGCTTTCGGCACCGGCGCTGGCGCAGACGAGCGCCGGCGGCGCGGCGCAGGCCGGCGCGCTCGATCGCGCGCTCGGCACCGTCGCCGGCGACGGCAAGCCGCTCTCGCTCTCGCTCCAGATCCTGCTCCTGATGAGCCTGCTGACGGTGCTGCCGTCACTGGTGCTGATGATGACGAGCTTCACCCGGATTATCATCGTCCTTTCGATCCTGCGCCAGGCGCTCGGCCTCCAGCAGACGCCGCCGAACCAGGTGCTGGTCGGCCTCGCGCTGTTCCTGTCGCTGTTCGTGATGCGTCCGGCGATCGACCAGATCACTGCCACCGCCTACCGGCCCTACGGCGCCGGCCAGATCGGCATCGAGGAGGCGATCGGCCGCTCCGGCGCGGTGCTGCACGGCTTCATGGAACGGCAGGTCCGCCAGACCGACCTCAAGCTCTTCGCCGACATGGCCAAGACGCCGCCGTTCGCGAAACCCGCCGACATCCCCTTCTCGATCCTGCTGCCGGCGTTCGTCACCTCGGAGCTCAAGACCGCCTTCCAGATCGGCTTCCTGATCTTCCTGCCGTTCCTCATCATCGACCTCGTCGTCGCCTCGACGCTGATGGCGCTGGGCATGGTGATGCTGTCGCCGAACATCATCTCGATGCCGTTCAAGCTGCTCCTGTTCGTGCTGGTCGACGGCTGGGCGCTGACGATGGGATCGCTCGCCGCGTCGTTCGGGAGCGGCTGAGGCGGTGGCCGACGGCAGCTACTTCATCGGCGTGGCGCAGCAGGCGCTGTGGGTGCTGGCGCTGGCCTGCGCGCCGATCCTGATCCCGGCGCTGGTCGCCGGGCTCGTGCTCGGCATGATCCAGGCGGCGACGTCGGTAAACGAGCAGACGCTGTCGTTCGTGCCCAAGCTGATCGTGGTCGGCGTCTGCCTCGCCATCTTCGGCGGCGCGGTGCTGATGCTGATCGCCGACTTCACCCGCGACATGTTCGCCCGCATCCCCGATCTGCTGCGATGATGCCGCAGGGTTTCGCCGGGCTAGAGGCGCATCTCTGGCTGTGGCTGGTGGCGGCGATCCGGCCGGGCGCGGCGTTCGTGGCGGCGCCGGTGTTCGGGGCGCCGCAGGTGCCGATCCAACTGCGCCTGGTGGTGGCGCTCGCGATCGGGCTGCCGGCGCTGTCGATCGCGCCGTTCGCGCTGCCGCTCGACGGGCTCGCCTCGCTGCCCGGCGCGATGCTGATCGCGGGCGAGGTGCTGGTCGGCCTCGCGCTCGGCTTCGCCGTCCAGATCGGCTTCGCAGCGGCGCTGCTGGCGGGCGAGACGATCGGCAACACGATGGGTCTCGGT
>CAXTTP010000167.1:0-6519 GCA_964247195.1 uncultured Sphingomonadaceae bacterium | reverse complement strand
CCGGCGCCGCGCGGCGTGCCGCAGATCGAGGTCACCTTCGACATCGACGCCAACGGCATCGTCAACGTCTCGGCGAAGGACAAGGGCACCGGCAAGGAGCAGCAGATCAAGATCCAGGCGTCGGGCGGCCTGTCGGACAGCGACATCGATCAGATGGTCCGCGACGCCGAGAAGTTCGCCGAGGAAGACAAGAAGCGCCGCGAGTCGGCCGAGGCGAAGAACAATGCCGAGAGCCTGATCCACACCACCGAGCGCCAGCTTGCCGAACATGGCGACAAGGTCGACGCGTCGCTCAAGTCCGAGATCGAGACGGCGATCACCGCCGCCAAGACCGCGGTCGAAAGCAACGATGCGGCGCAGATGAGCGAGAAGGCGCAGGCCCTCGCCCAGGTCGCGATGAAGTTGGGCCAGGCGATCTACGAGAAGGAGCAGGCGTCGCAGGCATCCCCCGGCGCCGCCGCGCAGGGTGCCGAGGGCGGCCAGGGCGACGATGTCGTCGATGCCGAGTTCTCGGAAGTGGACGACACCAAGTAAGAGTGAGACGATCCCTCTCCCGCCTGGCGCGGGGGAGGGCCCGTCGAGCCCGGGGGCACGATGCTGGACGCTGACTATTACGAGCTGCTCGAGGTCGAGCGCACCGCCGACGACAAGACGATCAAGACGTCGTATCGGCGGCTCGCGATGCAATGCCACCCGGACCGCAACCCCGGCTGCGCCGACAGCGAGGCGAAGTTCAAGGCGATCAGCGAAGCCTATGACTGCCTGAAGGACCCGCAGAAGCGCGCCGCCTACGATCGCTTCGGCAAGGCCGCGTTCCAGAACGGCGGCCCCGGCTTCGGCCAGGGCCAGGGCTTCGAGGGCTTCTCCGACATTTTCGAGAACATCTTCGGCGAGTTCATGGGCGGTCGCGGCGGCGCCGGCGGCCAGCGCTCGAGCGTCCGCCGCGGCGCCGACCTGCGCTACGATCTCGAGGTGACGCTCGAGGAGGCGTTCCACGGCAAGCCGGCCGAGATCCGCATCGATGTGGCGGCGCCGTGCGAGCCATGCAGCGGCACCGGCGCGAAGTCCGGCACCGGCGCGCGCACCTGCAACACCTGCAAGGGCCATGGCAAGGTCCGCGCCCAACAGGGCTTCTTCGTGGTCGAGCGGACCTGCCCGTCCTGCCACGGCAGCGGCCAGGTGATAGCCGAGCCATGCGAGGCGTGCCGCGGCGAGGGCCGGGTCGATCGCGCCAAATCGCTCGACGTGCGGGTTCCCGCCGGCGTCGACGACGGCACCCGCATCCGCGTGACCGGCGAAGGCGAGGCGGGCGCGCGCGGCGGCCCGCCGGGCGACCTCTACATCTTCATCCATCTCGCCCGCCACGCCCTGTTCGAGCGCGACGGGACGACGATCTTCGCGCGCTACCCGGTCTCGATTACCACCGCCGCGCTCGGCGGCGTGATCGAGGTGCCCGGGCTCGACAGGCAGCGCCACGAGATTCGCATCCCGGCCGGCATCCAGTCCGGCAAGCAGCTTCGCCAGCGCGGCGCAGGCATGCCGGTGCTGAACGGTCGCGGCCATGGCGACATGGTCGTCCAGATCGAGGTCGAGACGCCGACGAAGCTGAGCGCCCGCCAGAAGGAGCTGCTCGAGGAATTCCGCGCCACCGAAACCGGCGACGAGAGCCCGCAGGCGAGCGGCTTCTTCTCGCGCCTCAAGGGCATGTGGAGCGACTAGCCGCGCTCCGCTGTCCGGCCCGGGCCGATCCCTTCGGCTGGGCCGGCCGTAGCGCCGCTGAGTATAGGGCAGCAAGCTTCATCGTGGGCAAGCCGCCGTGCGACGTGGCGCTGCGCTGCGCCACCGAGAACGAGCTGCTCGGCGACGCGTAGTCTAGCGTTCGAGCGCGCGGATCTCGTTGTTCGCCACCCGCAGCCGGTCGCTCAGATCGCGGGCGATGTTGGCGATGATCTTGACGAGGATGGCGGGATGGCCGCGGCCGAGCGCCTCCATTTCGTCGACGCCGAAGCGGTAGGCGCGGACCGCGTCGTCGGCGACGATGTCGGCCGATCGCCGGCCGCGCTCTACCAGCGCCATCTCGCCGCAGCTCATGCCCGGCCCCACCGAGCTTACCCGGACCGAGCGGCCGGGCTCGCCGGCGACGCGCAGGCGGATGCTGGCCGAGCCCTCCGCGATGGCGAAGAACATGGGCGCCTCGTCACCCTCGCGCGCCAGCGCCTCGCCGGCGGCGAAGTCGAGCGGGGTGGCGAGCGGCGCGACGAGCGCGATCTCGTCCGCGGTGAGGCCGGCGACGATGTCGAGCTCGGCGAAGCTCGCCGCGCGCGCGGTCGTCCCGCCTGCCGCTGCCAGGATCCGGTCCTCGCAATATTCGAGCGCGGCGTCGCGGCTGGCGACGAGGAGGGCGCCGTCGCCGGATGCGGCGAGCAGGTCGGCATGTAGCTCGGCCATCGGCCCGCTGTCGTCGAGGTGGGCGAACAGCACATGCTTGCCGCGCGCCGCGATCGACCGGGCGAGCCCGGCGAGCAGCCGGCAGGCGGCACGGTCGGCGGAGAGGATGCGGCGCAGATCGACGATTAGGTAATCGGCCTGCACCGCGAGCTCGCCGGCGCGGCGGATCAAGCGCTCGCTCGACCCGAAATAAAGTGCCCCTTGCGCCTCGATCACGCGGATGCGTGCGCCCTCGCGCTGTAGCAGGCGCAATTCGGCATGGCGGCGCGCGCGCTTCGAGCGGATGCGGTCGCCGCGATATTCCGCGCGCACGACGTTGCGGACGTTCGGATGGGTGCCGAAGATGTGCAGCGCGAAGGCGTCGGCGATCTCGTGCGCGGCGGCGACGCCGCGGACGCTGTTGCCGTTGCCGTCGATCGGCGGCGAGTAGATGGCGATGCCCGCCTGGCCGGGGACCACGAGCAGGATCGCGCCGGACACGCCGCTCTTGGCCGGCAGACCGACCTCGTAGGACCATTGGCCGGCATAATTGTACATGCCGCACATGTTCATCACCGTCAGCACGTCCGGCACGTGGCGCCGCGCGAGCGCACGCACGCCGGTGCGCGGATTGACGCCGTCGTTCGCGATCGTGGCACCCATGATCGCAAGGTCGCGCGCATCGACCAGCAGTGAGCATTGCCGGAAATAGAGATCGAGCACGTCCTCGGGATCGCGCCGGATCATGCCGGAGTTCAGCATCATCCACGCGATCGCGCGATTGCGATGGCCAGTCGCCTTTTCGGACAGGTAGACCGCCTCGTCGAGTTCCAGCCGCCGCCCCGCGTAGCGCGCCATCAGCGCCGCGAGCGCCGCCCGCCGCGACGCCGCGTCGTCGCCCTCGATCAGCTCGGCGATCGCGATCGCGCCCGAGTTCACCATCGGGTTGAACGGGCGGTTGTGCGCCTGATCGAGCGAGAGGGAATTGAAGCTCTCGCCGGTCGGTTCGACGCCGACATGGCGCAGCACCGCCTCGCGGCCCAGCAGATCGAGCGCGTGGCCGTACACGAACGCCTTGGAGATCGACTGGATGGTGAAGCGCCGGGCGGCGTCGCCGGCGGCATAGACCATGCCGTCGACGGTGGCGATGGCGACCCCGAACAGGTCCGGATCGGCCTTGCCGAGCTCGGGAATGTAGGTCGCCGGGCGGCCGTCGCCGAGCGGACGGATGCGCTCCATGAGCGCTGCGAGCCATGCGTCGACGGGATTGGGAACGGCTTGCTTGCGGTCCGCCATCAACCCTCCGATGCCCGTGAACTGTTGTTCATGTCGCCGCCACGCTGGGGCGAAGGGCGCCCGCCTACCGCAAGTCGATACCCGGCGAAGCACGCCCGTGGGAAGCGCGTCAAGGCCGGCATGGCCGCGAGGCGCGGGCGCTCCGCCGAGCCGCTTCGGCCGCCCCCGGCCGAGGGTGCCGCCCGCCTGCACGCTCCCTGCAGGCGGGCGGCCCATCACGACGCGGGCTTGTACGGACGCTGCGACAGGCTCAATATACACCAGAGGCGAGGCACACCATGGGCCGCAAGATCCTGCTCATCGAAGACGACGGCGAAACTGCCGGCTATGTCGCCAAGGGGCTGGCCGAGCAGGGCCATGTTGTCGATCATGCCGGCGACGGCCGCGAGGGCCTCTTCCTGGCGAGCGACCAGAGCTACGATCTCGTCATCCTCGATCGCATGCTGCCCGGCCTCGACGGCCTCGGCATCGTCCGGGCGATGCGGGCGGCAGGCGTCTCGACGCCCGTGCTGATCGTCTCCGCGCTCGCCTCGCTCGATCATCGCATCGAGGGGCTGGACGGCGGCTCGGACGATTATCTGGTGAAGCCGTTCGCCTTTTCCGAGCTGATCGCCCGCGTCAACGCGCTGCTTCGCCGCGCCGACGGCCGCAGCGGCGACGCCGCCGAGACGCGGCTGGTGGTGGGGCCGCTGGAGATCGACCTGCTCGGCCGCGTCGTCCGCCGCGACGGCCGGACCATCGACCTAAAGCCGCGCGAATACAGCCTGCTCGAATACCTGGCGCGCAATGCCGGGCGGGTCGTCACCCGCACGATGCTGCTTGAGCAGGTGTGGGATTATCACTTCGACCCCGGCACCAACGTCATCGACGTGCATGTCAGCCGCCTGCGCCGCAAGCTCGACGACGGCTTCGACGCGCCGCTGCTGCAGACGGTGCGGGGCGCCGGGTACCGCCTGGCCGCCTGAGTGCGGCGGCTGCCGACCACCGCGCGAATCGCGGCGCTGTCGATCCTGCTCGCGCTGCTCTCCAACCTGGCGCTGCTCGGCTTCATCCACTTCCGCACGCACGACGATGCGCTCGGGGCGCTGCGCCAGCGGGTGACCGAGCAGGCTGACGTGCTCGGCGACGTCTATGCTTCCGGCGGCCGGCGCGCGCTCACCGACGCGATCACCCACGGGCTCACCGACGATCCGGCGCTGATCCTGGCGCTGATGGACAGTCGCGGCCGGCTGCTGATCGGCAACCTCTCCGCGCCGCTGCGCACCGATCCACGCAGCCGCGATTACCAGACCGGCCTTCTCGCGGTCGGGCGGCCGGCGCGGCTGAAGGAAGCCGGCTTCGTCGTGCGCGGCTTTCCCGGCGAGGGCTGGCTGGTATCCGGCCGGAGCTTCGACGAGCGGCTGACGCTGCAGCGCACGCTCGAGCGCAGCCTTATCGTGGCGCTCCTGCTGTCGCTGCTGCTCGGCATCGCCTGCGGCGTGCTGGTGGCGCGCTATGTCGGCCTGCGGGTCGAGGCGATCGTGCGCGCGGTTGACGAGATCGGCGAGGGCGACCTCAGCCGCCGCGCGCCGGTCGCCGGCGGCAACGATGCGTTCGACCGGCTGTCGGTGCGGATCAACCGCATGGTCGGCCGCATCGCCGGCCTCATGGACGAACTGCGGTTGATTACCGATGGCCTCGCCCACGACCTGCGCTCGCCGGTCGGCCGCCTGCGCTCACGCATCGAGAGCGCGCTCGCCACCGACGACGAGGGCCAGCGCGACCTCCTGCTGGGCGGCGTACTGGAGGAGGCGGACGCCCTGACCCGGATGCTGGCGACCGTGATCGAGATCAGCCGATCCGAGGCGATGACCGGGCGTAAGCGCTTCGCGCGCATCGATCCCACCGCCCTCGTCGGCGAGCTCGCCGAGATGTACGAACCATTGGCCGAAGAGGCGGGCGTGCGGCTGCGGGTGGAGGCGCCCGCGCCCGCGCCCGTGCCCGCGTTCATGGGCCATCGCCAGCTTCTCGCCCAGGCGATGAGCAACCTCGTCGACAACGCCCTGCTGCACGGTGCCTCCGGCGGCCAGGTGACCTTGTCGGCGGGCGTCGCCGCGCACGGCATGGTCCGGCTCGGCGTCGCCGATCGAGGACCGGGAATCGCACCGGCCGATCATGCCGAGGCGCTTCGCCGGTTCGGCCGGCTGGACAGTTCGCGCTCCGCCCCCGGGGCCGGACTGGGCCTTGCGCTCGCCTCCGCGGTCGCGCATCTGCACGGCGGACGGCTGGAGCTGGCCGACGCCGCCCCGGGCCTCAAGGCCACCATCCTGCTGCCGCTTGACACCCGGCCGCCGCCCTCCTAATTGCGGTCCATCCCGATACACCGTCACCGGCGGCGCCCTCAGCGTGCGCCGCTTTCGTTCGTTTCGGGGATCAGGCGTCGAGATGGACGGTCGCCAGCCGTCCGTGGAGCAGGAGAAAGCAGCACATGGCACGTATCGCGGGTGTCAACATCCCGACCAACAAGCGCGTCGAGATCGCGCTCACCTACATTCACGGCATCGGCCCGACCACAGCCAAGAAGCTCACCGCTCAGCTCGGCATCCCGGCCGAGCGGCGCGTCCAGGATCTCAGCGATCAGGAGGTTCTCCAGATCCGCGAGGCGATCGACGCCGGCCATACCGTCGAGGGTGACCTGCGGCGCCAGGTTGCGATTAACATCAAGCGGTTGATGGACCTCGCCTGCTATCGCGGTCTGCGCCACCGCAAGGGCCTGCCGGTCCGCGGCCAGCGCACGCACACCAATGCGCGCACCCG
>CAXTTP010000166.1:0-6557 GCA_964247195.1 uncultured Sphingomonadaceae bacterium | reverse complement strand
CCGCTCGACCGCCAAGCGCGCCGAAGCCTATGTGCAGACGCTGGGTATCGGCGACACCGTCTATGTCGGCCCCGAGGCCGAGTTCTTCATGTTCGACAATGTGCAGTGGGAGAACAGCTACTCGTCGAGCTACTACAAGCTCGACGACATCGAGCTGCCGACCAACACCGGCAAGGAGCTGGAGGGCGGCAATCTCGGCCACCGGCCGCGTGCCAAGGGCGGATACTTCCCGGTCGCTCCGGTCGACAGCGCCGTCGACATCCGCGCCGAGATGGTCTCGACGATGCTCGAGATGGGCCTGCCCTGCGACAAGCACCACCACGAGGTCGCCGCCGCGCAGCACGAGCTCGGCCTCACCTTCGGCACGCTCGTCACCACCGCCGATCGCATGCAGATCTACAAATATGTCTGCTGGCAGGTCGCCCAGGCATACGGCAAGACCGTCACCTTCATGCCGAAGCCGATCAAGGAAGATAACGGATCGGGCATGCACACGCATATCTCGATCTGGAACGGCAGCGAGCCGCTGTTCGCCGGCAACGGCTATGCCGGTCTCAGCGACATGTGCCTCTATTTCATCGGCGGCGTGATCAAGCATGCCAAGGCGCTGAACGCCTTCACCAACCCGACCACCAACAGCTACAAGCGGCTGGTGCCGGGCTATGAGGCGCCGGTGCTGCTGGCCTATTCGGCGCGCAACCGCTCGGCGTCCTGCCGCATTCCGTATGGTGCCGGCGCGAAGGCGAAGCGCGTCGAGTTCCGCTTCCCGGACGCGATGGCCAACCCCTATCTATGCTATTCGGCGCTGCTGATGGCGGGCCTCGATGGGATCGAGAACAAGATCCACCCCGGCGAGGCGATGGACAAGAACCTCTACGACTTGCCGCCGGAGGAGCTGAAGGAAGTCCCCACGGTTTGCGCGTCGCTGCGCGAGGCGCTCGATTCGCTGATCGCCGACCATGCCTTCCTGACCAAGGGCGGCGTTTTCACCGAAGATCAGATCGACTCCTATATCGAGCTGAAGTGGCCGGAAGTCGCCCGCTGGGAGATGACGCCGAGCCCGGTCGAGTTCGACATGTACTATAGCTGGTAATCGGGCACACCGCGCGACGGTTGCGGGGAGCCCTCGCCGAGCGATCGGCGGGGGCTCCTTGCTGTCGGCGGCTGGCGCCCTGGCGGCGAAGCGGTTATCCGGGTGCGGCCGGTCGACAGGCGCCGGCACGCTCCGGAAAGGATCGCGCATGAGGACAGGGACGCTGCTCGCGCTCATGGTAACGGCGCTGCCTGTGCCGGCGGCAGCGAGCGACCTGCCCGCCGATCTTGCCGCCGCCGCCAGCGCCTACGACGCCGCGCAGGTGGCCGGCGACGCTGCCGCGCTCGATCGCCTGGTCGACGACGACTATCGGCTCGTGAACAGCCATGGTCAGGTCGAAACGAAGGCCGATCTGATCCGCGACTATACGAGCCCCGGCTTCAAGCTCGATCCGTTCACCGTCGAGCGGCCGATGCAGCAGGTGTGGCCCGGTGGTGCCGTGCTGGGCGGCATCGTCACGCTGACCGGCGCCGACAGCGGCTTGCGTTACAATGCCCGCCTGCGCTTCTCCGACGTCTGGGCAAAGCGCCCGGGCGGCTGGCGGGTCATCTACACCCAGGCAAGCCAGGCTCCACCCGAATAAGGCCGCTCGAATAGGGTCGCTCCATCAGCCCCAGAGCGCGCCCGGCGGCGGGTGCATCGTCGCGCCGTCGAAGGCGAAGCCGCCGGGGCGATCGCGCGCGAGCAGCAGCGGCCCGTCGAGATCGACCCACCGCGCACCCTGCGCCGCCAGGAATGCCGGCGCGACGCCGAGCGAGGTCGACAGCATGCAGCCGACCATGAGGTCGAGCCCGGCCGCGCGCGCTGCCGCGGCGAGAGCAAGCGCCTCGCTGAGGCCGCCCGCCTTGTCGAGCTTGATGTTGATCGCGGCATAGCGGCCGATGCAGCGGGCGAGATCGGCGCGATCCTGGCAGCTTTCGTCGGCGCAAAGCGGAATCGGCGAGACCAGCCCGTCGAGCAGCCGGTCCTGTCCGGCCGCCACCGGCTGCTCGATCAGCTCGACGCCGTAAGGCAGCAGCGCCGCTGCCTCGGCGGCGACGTCGCAGCCGGTCCAGGCCTCGTTCGCGTCGACGATGAGCCGCGCTGACGGTGCGCCGCGGCGCACCGCCGCGACGCGGGCGAGATCGCCGTCGCCGGCGAGCTTCAGCTTGAGCAGCGGGTAACGCCCCGCCGCGGCACGCGCGTCGGCCTCCACCCGCGCGGGCTCTCCGAGCGAAATCGTGAAGGCGGTGGCGAGCGGATGCGGCGCCGCCAGCCCGGCGGCCTGCCATACGGGAGTGCCGCTGGCCTTCGCCTCCAGATCCCAGAGCGCGCAATCGAGCGCGTTGCGCGCTGCGCCGCGTTGCATCGAACCCGTCAGCTCGTCGCGCCCGGCGCCGGCGGCGATCGCTCCGGCGAAGGACTGGACCGTGGCGAGCACGCCGTCTGCGGTTTCGCCGTGATAATAGATGGCGGTGGCCTCGCCGCGGCCGACGTGCGCGCCCCGCCGGATCTCAGCGACGACCACGTCGACATGGGTCTTGGCGCCGCGGGCGATCGTGAAGCTGCCGGCGACCGGCCAGCGCTCGACCCGTGCAGAGAGGGAGGCGGCAGGCAAAGCGGCGTTCTGGCCGAGCGCCGGGTGGCTAGGCGAAGCTCTCGGGCGCCGCCTCCTCGGCTAGCGCATCTTGGTCCGATCCCGCCTGCATCAGCTCGGGCGTCTCGGCCGGGGCGTCCTCCCGGTCGTGGCGGGCAATCCATTGTTCGACGATCGGCGCGATGATCTCGCGCCAGCGGCGGCCGTTGAAAATGCCGTAATGGCCGACGCTGTCGGCGACATAATATTGCTTGTACCGATCCGGCAGCGTCGTCGCGATGGTGAGTGCCGCCTTAGTCTGGCCGATGCCGGAAATATCGTCGCGCTCGCCCTCGATCGCGAGCAGGCCGATATCCTTGATCGCGGACGGATCGACCGGTCTGCCGCGATGGGTGAGTTCACCCTTCGGCAGAGCGTGCTCCTGGAACACCTTGTCGATCGTATCGAGATAGAATTCGGAAGTCATGTCGCAGACCGAACGATATTCCTCGTAGAAGCGCTTGGTCGCGTCCGCGCTCTCCTCGTCGCCGTCGACAAGATGCTTAAACATGCCCCAGTGGCTGGCGAGATGGTTCCCCAGGTTCATCGCCATGAAGCCGGCGAGCTGCAGGAAGCCGGGATAGACCCGCCGGCCGGCACCGGGGTAATAGAAAGGCACCGTCGCGATCACGTTCTGTTCGAACCAGCTGTGCGGGCGCTGGGTGGCGACGGTGTTGACCTCGGTCGGCGCCTCGCGCGTATCGATCGGGCCGCCCATCATGGTCACCGTGCGCGGGCGGCAGGGATTTTCGTCGGCCGCCATCAGCGCCGCCGCGGCATAGCTGGGCACCGCCGGCTGGCAGACCGCCAGCATATGCACGCCAGGCCCGACATGCTCAAGAAACGCGATCAGATAATCGATGTAGCTGTCGAGATCGAAGCGCCCTTCGGACAGCGGCACCAGCTTCGCATCGCGCCAGTCCGTGATGTAGACGTCGTGGCCGGGCAGCATCCGCTCCACCGTGCCGCGCAGCAGGGTGGCGTAATGGCCCGACATCGGCGCCACGATCATCAGCTTCGGGCCGCCCTCAACGCCCTCGCGGACGAAACGCTTGAGCTGGCCGAACGGCAGGCGCAGCACGATCTCCTCGTGCACCGGCACGGTGCGCCCGTCGATGATCGTGGAAGGGAAACCGAACGCCGGCTTGCCGCGGGGCGCCGAGGCGTGGGCAAACACTTCCAGGCCCGAAGCGACCACCGGCCCGATGCTGGTATAGGAGAGCGGGTTGACCGGATTGTGCATCCATTCCGCGCCCATATTGGCAAAGGCGCTTGCGCCGGCGAGGAGCGAGCGCTGAAACTCGTAGGCGTTATAGAGCATGCATGGATCCTCCGCCGTGGAGCCGGCGCCGCCGCTATGTAGTGATAAAAGGGGTAACGTTGCAATGCAGCGAGCCGGATCCGCGGCGCTCGCGGCGCGCGATCAGGATGCCCTGTCCCCCTCCGGCACGTCCGCGCACGTTGAGCCGGCACGCCGGCGCTGCTACGCAACGCAATGACCGACACCGCTCCACCCGCCGCCCCGCCGCGCCCGATCGGCAACCTGCTGCTCGTCTGGCGCTTCGCCGCCGCCTACCCGGCCCGGATCGCCGCGGCGATGGCGTCGCTGGTGGTCGCGGCAGCGGCGACGCTGGCCATCCCGAGCGGCTTCAGGCGGGTGATCGATAAGGGTTTCGCCGCCAGCGGCGGCGAGGTCAGCCCCTATTTCCATTATCTGCTGATGATCGTCGTCGTGCTGGCGATCGCCACCGCGCTCCGCTTCTATTTCGTATCTTGGTTGGGCGAGCGGGTCGTCGCCGACATCCGCCGCGCTGTGCAGCGCAACCTGCTCGGTCTGGCGCCGCGCTTCTTCGAGGAGAACCGTCCGTCGGAGATCGCGTCCCGGCTCACCGCCGACACGTCGGTGATCGAGCAGATCGTCGGCACCACCGTATCGGTGGCACTGCGCAACATCGTCATGGGCATCGGCGGCATCGCCTATCTGTTCACGCTGGCGCCCAAGCTGACGGCGATGCTGCTGATCGGCATCCCGCTGATCATTTTGCCGATCGTGCTGATAGGGCGGCAGCTGCGCGCGGTCTCCCGGTCAAGCCAGGACCGCATCGCCGATGTCGGCGCGATGGTCGCCGAGACACTTGGCGCGATGAAGATCGTCCAGGCATTCGGGCAGGAGGAGCGCGAGGCGGGACGCTTCGCCGGCGCGGTCGAATCGGCCTTTGCGACCGCACGACGGCGGATCACGCTGCGTGCGGTGATGACTGGCATCGTCATCAGCCTGGTGTTCGGATCGATCACGATGGTGATGTGGCAGGGCGCGATCGATGTCGCGCAGGGCGCGCTTTCCGGCGGGTCGATCGCTGCTTTCGTCCTCACCGGCGGCCTCGTTGCCGGCGCGTTCGGCGCGCTGACCGAGGTCTATGGCGATCTGGTCCGCGGCGCCGGCGCCGCCGGCCGGCTCGCCGAGCTGCTCGCCGAGATGCCCGAAATCCGCGCGCCGGCCCAACCGCGATCGCTGCCGGAGCCGGCGGAAGGGCGGCTGGCGTTCGAAGCGGTCGATTTCCGCTACCCGACGCGGCGCGAGGTGAAGGCGCTGGACAGCTTTTCGCTCGCGGTCGCTCCAGGCGAGATGGTCGCCGTGGTCGGGCCCTCGGGTGCCGGCAAGTCGACCCTGTTCCAGCTCGCGCAACGCTTCTACGATCCGGAGCAGGGCGCCATCCGGATGGACGGCATCGACCTGCGCGACGCCGATCCCGCCGCGATCCGGGCGCGCATCGCGATGGTGCCGCAGGAGACCGTTATCTTCGCCGCCTCCGCGCGCGACAATCTTCGCTACGGCCATTGGGAGGCGGACGACGCCGCGCTCTGGGCCGCGGCGGAAGCGGCCAACGCCGCCGGCTTCCTGCGCGCCCTCCCCGACGGACTCGACACCTTCATGGGCGAAGGCGGCGCCCGGCTTTCCGGTGGTCAGCGCCAGCGGCTCGCGATCGCCCGCGCCTTGCTGCGCGACGCGCCGCTGCTGCTGCTCGATGAGGCGACCTCGGCGCTCGATGCCGAATCCGAGCGGTTGGTGCAGCGCGCGCTCGACCGATTGATGGTTGGGCGCACGACGATCGTGATCGCCCACCGGTTGGCCACGGTGCGCGCCGCCGATCGGATCATTGTCATGGACGGCGGGCGCATCGTCGAGCAGGGCGGCCACGACACGTTGTTCGGTCAGGGCGGCCTCTATGCGCGACTCGCCCGCCTGCAGTTCCAGGGCGAGGCGGCGTAGCGCCTACCGGCCTGCTGCGAGCGGACGCCGATAGAAAGGACTCTCGCGCCCGCCCTCTCGAAAGGTGTCCATCAAGTCCGTCGCCGCAGTTTGCGCGGCCTCTAAGCGGGAAGCCACTGAGTCTCGCGACTGCCGCAGCCGGCATCGTCCAGCACTAGCTGGCGATCGCACCCGATGGCCCGCCGCCACATTCCGAATGATACGATTGCGAGACGCAGACAGCAAAAAGGCCGCGCCTCCCGCGAGACGCGGCCTCTGAAGCCTCAAGGTCGGTGCGGCTTTACCAGCTGGAATATTGCTCGTTGCCGATGAAGCCCATCTTCTCGACCTGGGCGCGCTTCGTCACCGCGAGCACCTTGTCGACGAGCTCGTAGCGCGCCTGCGGGTCGGGCTGGAGGTGAAGCTCGGGGATCGGGTTCATCGTCTGCGTCAGGTCGAGATATTGGCGCAGCGTGACCAGGCTGATCGGCGTGCCGTTCCAGAGGACCTTGCCGTCCGGCGTGACGACGACCTTGTTCTTGGTCGGCAGCACCGGCGGCGGCGTCTTGTTGGGCTGGTCTACCGGCAGATCCAGCTTC
>CAXTTP010000165.1:0-6570 GCA_964247195.1 uncultured Sphingomonadaceae bacterium | reverse complement strand
GCGAGATGGTGATGGACGGCCTGCGCGCGCTCGACAGCGTCGCCTACATCCGCTTTGCCAGTGTCTACAAGGACTTCACCGAAGCCAAGGATTTCGAGCATTTCGCCGGCACGATCGCGGCGGTCGTCAAGGGGACATGAGCCCGGCGATCATCCTCGTGCGGCCGCAGCTCGGCGAGAACATCGGCAAGGCGGCGCGCGCGATGCTCAACTTCGGGCTGACCGACCTGCGCCTGGTCGCCCCGCGCGACGGCTGGCCCAACCCGGATGCGGGGCCGGCGGCGTCGGGCGCCGACATCGTGCTGGAACGCGCCCGCCTGTTCGCCGACGTCGCCGCAGCAAGCGCCGATTGCACTCGGGTCTATGCGACGACGGTGCGCCGCCGCGACCTCATCAAGCCGGTGCTGACGCCAGCCGAAGCCGCCCGCGCGGTCCGGAGCGAGCCCGGCCAGGCCCCCTTCCTGTTCGGCCCGGAACGGTCGGGGCTGGAGACCGACGACGTCGCGATCGCCCACGCGATCGTGACCGTGCCGGTCAATCCCGCGTTCGGCAGCCTCAACCTCGCTCAGGCGGTGATCCTGCTCGCCTATGAATGGTCCAAGGGCGAGGTGCTGGCGCAGCCGCCGGCGATCGAGCTCGCCCCGCCGGCGCCGCAGGCCGAGCTCGACGGGCTGATCGAACAGCTCGACGCGATGCTGGTCGAGGCCGGCTTCTTCTTCCCGCCGGATCGCGCACCGACGGTGCGCCGCACCCTCCGCTCGCTGCTGACGAAGCCCGGCTGGAACGCGCAGGAGGTGCGCACGCTGCGGGGCGTGCTGAGCGCGCTCGACCGCCCGCGCCCCCGGCGCGCGAACCGGCCGGATTGACAGCAGCCGCCGCGAACGCTACCCGCCCCGCTTCGCAATTGACCCCGCACCCCGGTGAAGCGGCGGTCCTGCCGGACTTCGGTCCCAAGCAGCGCGGATCCGGGAGCATCGGTGCCGACCTCCGGCGCCGCCACGCAGTTGAAGGACCTGTCATGACGAAGCGCACCAGCGCCAAGTACAAGCTCGACCGCCGCATGGGCGAGAACATCTGGGGCCGGCCGAAGAGCCCGGTCAACAAGCGCGAATATGGCCCCGGCCAGCACGGCCAGGCCCGCAAGAAGAAGGTGTCCGACTACGGCATCCAGCTGAAGGCCAAGCAGAAGCTGAAGGGCTATTATGGCGACGTGACGGAGAAGCAGTTCAAGCGCTCCTACACCGACGCCTCGAAGATGAAGGGCGACACCTCGCAGAACCTGATCGGCCTGCTGGAGCGCCGGCTCGACATGGTGGTCTATCGCGCCAAGTTCACGCCGACGATCTTCGCTGCGCGCCAGCTCGTCAGCCACGGCCATGTCCGCGTCAACGGCGTGAAGTGCAACATCGCGTCGCGCCGGGTCAATCCGGGCGACGAGATCACGCTCGGCAGCAAGGCGCAGGAAATGGCGCTGGTGATGGAAGCGCAGGGTCTCTCCGAGCGCGAAATCCCCGATTACGTCTCCGCCGATGGTGCCGCGAAGGTCACCTACGTTCGCGTGCCGACGCTGGACGAGGTGCCGTACCCGGTGAAGATGGAGCCGAACCTGGTCGTCGAGTTCTACTCGCGCTGATCCGGCCTCTCTTGGGCACGAGAAAGGGGCGGTCCCGCCGGGGCCGCCCCTTTTCGTTCGCCGATCGCGTGTCTGCTGCTTGCGTGCCGCCGATGGCTTTGCGATGACCCCGCCACCATCCGTCGCGAGGCGGGTTGACCGGAGAACGACCGTGCCGATCCCGCGCCTGCCAATCGCCATCGCGCTCTCCCTCGCCGCCTCGGCCGCCGCCGCCGCGCCGCCCGCGATCCCGCTCGACACGATCAAGGAAGTCACCCGCACGCTATCGCAGGACAGCTTCGAGGGCCGGGCGCCGACCACGCCGGCCGAGGACAAGACCGTCGCGTATATAGCCGACCGCTTCGCCAAGGCGGGCCTCAAGCCCGGGAATGGCACGAGCTGGTACCAGGACGTGCCGCTCGTCCAGATCACCGCCGATCCGGCGGCGACGATGGTCTTCACCGGCGGCCCGACGAAGCTGCGGCTCGCCTACAAGACCGACATGGTCGCGGCGACGCGGCGGGTGGTGGCGAAGTCGGAGTTGCGCGCCAGCGAGGTCGTTTTCGTGGGCTACGGCATCAACGCGCCCGAGCGCGGCTGGAACGACTATGCCGGGCTCGACGTGCACGGCAAGACGGTGATCATCCTCGTCAACGATCCCGACTGGCGCAAGCCGACGGTGGGCGGGCTCTTCGACGGGCGGTCGATGACCTATTATGGACGCTGGACCTACAAATATGAGGAGGCGGCGCGGCAGGGTGCGGCGGCGGCGATCATCGTCCACGATACCGAGCCCGCCGCCTATCCGTGGGGCGTGGTGGTCTCCTCCTGGACCGGGCCGCAGCTCGAGCTGGATGCGCCCGGCGGCCACATGGACCAGTCCGCCGCGATCGGCTGGATGACGACCGATGCCGCGCGCAAGCTCTTCGCGCTCGCCGGCGGCCGCGACTTCGACCGCTTCCGCGACGCGGCGGCCGAGAAGGGTTTCAAGGCGACTCCACTCCGGGTGACCTTGGACCTAACGCTCGACAACACGATCCGCCGCCAGGCGTCGAAGAACGTCGTCGGCGTGCTGCCCGGCAAGAGCCGGCCCGACGAATATGTCCTCTACACCGCGCATTGGGACCATCTCGGCCATTGCGAGCCGGTGAAGGGCGACGGCATCTGCAACGGCGCGCTCGACAACGCGTCCGGCGTCGGCGGGCTGGTCGCCCTGGCCGAAGCGCAGGCGAAGGCCGGGCCGGCGGCGCGATCGATCCTGTTCCTGTCCGTGACGGCGGAGGAATCGGGGCTGCTCGGCTCGCAATATTATGCCGAGCATCCGCTCCATCCGCTTGGGCAGACCGTCGGCGGGGTCAACATGGACGTGCTGAACGTGAACGGCCGCACCCACGACGTGGTGATCACCGGTGCCGGCAAGTCGGAGCTCGAAGACTATCTGAAGCGCGCGATCGTCGCCCAACACCGCGTGATCGCGCCGGAAACGACGCCGGAGAAGGGCCATTATTTCCGCTCCGACCATTTCAGCTTCGCCAAGCTCGGCGTGCCGATGCTGGCGGCGGGGAGCGGCGACGATCTGGTCAAGGGCGGCAAGGCGGCGGGTGCCGCTGCCGAGGCCGACTACACGACCAACCGCTACCACAAGCCGCAGGACGAGTATAATCCGGCCTGGGACTGGTCGGGCGCCCTTGAGGATCTGCAGCTCTATTACGTCATCGGCCGTGAGCTTGCCGAGGGCAAGACGTGGCCGAACTGGTACCCCACCGCCGAGTTCCGCGCCGTGCGCGATGCGTCGCGCGCCCAGGCGGCGCGATGAAACTGCGCCAGCCGGCGGAATGGGCACCGCACGAATGGGTATGGATCGGCTTCCCCAGCGACGGCAGCCTGTGGCTCGACAATCTCGCTCCGGCGCGTGCCGAGGTGATCGCCTTCGCCCGCGCCGTGCATGCCGGCGGCAAGGGCGAGGAGGTGCGCCTCGTGGCTGCCGACGCCGAGGCTGCCGAGGTCGCGCGTGCTATGGCGGGCGACGGCATCCTCGTCGAGCAGGTCCCGTTCGGTGACATCTGGCTACGCGACACCGCCCCGATCGTCGTGACCGGCGGCGGCCGGCGCGAGGGCCGCGGCTTCGGCTTCAACGGCTGGGGCGGCAAATATGTGCTCGACCATGACGACATGGTCGGCGGCCGTCTTGCCGACCGCGTCGGCCTCGACACCCGCCGCGGCGACTGGATCCTGGAAGGCGGCGCGATCGACGTCGACGGCACCGGGCTCGCCGTCACTACCGAACAATGCCTGCTCAACCCGAACCGCAACCCCGATCTGTCGCGGGCCGAGATCGGGGCGCGGCTGGCGGAAGCGCTGGGGATCGAGCGCATCCTGTGGCTCGGCGACGGCCTCGCGAACGACCATACCGACGGCCATGTCGACAATCTCGCCCGCTTCGTGGCGCCCGGCGTGCTGGCGCTGCCGATGCCGGCGGCGGACGATCCCAATTCCGGCGTCTATGGCGACGCGGCGCGCCGGGCAGAGGCGTTCGGTGTGGAGATCGTGCCCCTGCCCTCGCCCGGCAAGGTCGAACGCGACGGGGCCGTCGTCCCGGCGTCGTACATGAACTTCTACATCGGCAACGCCGCCGTCGTCGTGCCGCTCTATGGCACGGCCCAGGACGAAGCGGCGCTCGAGCAGATCGGCGCGTGTTTCCCGAATCGCGAGGCAATCGGTTTTCGCGCGGACCACATCCTGACCGGCGGCGGCAGCTTCCATTGCATCAGCCAGCAGGTGCCGTTCGCCTGACCCGGCCCTACATAGCGGACATGGCCATGAACGAGATCAAGGTCGCTGCGCTCCAACTCGCGCTCAGCGACGACATCGACGCCAACATCGCCGCGGTCACCGCGCTCGTCCGCGAGGCGGCCGCCAGGGGCGCGCAGGTGATCCTGCCGCCGGAGCTCTTCGAGGGGCATTATTTCTGCCAGGTCGAGGACGAGGGCCTGTTCGTCCGCGCCAGGCCGACCGATCGCCACGCCGCCGTCGCGGCGATGCGCGCGCTCGCCGCCGAGCTCAAGGTCTACATCCCCACCAGCTTCTTCGAGGCGGACGGGCCGCACCATTATAACAGCCTGGCGATGATCGATCCCGACGGCGCGGTGATGGGCGTCTACCGCAAGAGCCACATTCCGGACGGGCCGGGCTATGAGGAAAAGTTCTATTTCCGGCCGGGCAACACCGGCTTCAAGGTCTGGCCCACCCCATCGGCGACGCTGGGCGTCGGCGTATGCTGGGACCAATGGTATCCGGAGACGGCGCGCGCGATGATGCTGATGGGCGCGGAAATCCTGTTCTACCCGACCGCGATCGGCAACGAGCCGCACGATCCCAGCCTCGACACCAGCCGCCTGTGGCGCCGCGCGATGATCGGCCATGCCGTATCGAACGTCGTGCCGGTCGTCGCGTCCAACCGCATCGGCACCGAGGGCGCGATGACCTTCTACGGCCACAGCTTCATCTGCGACGAGCGAGGCGACATGCTTGCCGAGTTCGGCAAGGAGGAAACCGGCGTGCTGACCGCGACGATCGATCTCGACCGGGTCAAGCGCCACCGCGCCGCGTTCGGCTTCTTCCGCGACCGGCGGCCGGAGCTATATGGCCGCCTGACCGAGGATCGATAGGGAGAGAGCGATGACCGTGGCGAGGCTTTATCGCATGACCGCCGCCGACGGCAGGGAGGAAGCGTTGGCCACGGCGCTGGCCGACGCCGCGGGAGTCATCCGCCAGTTGCCCGGATGTGGCGGCGTCGAGGTGTTGCGCGACGTCGACCGGCCGGGCGCGTTCCTCCTCATCGAGAAGTGGGCGTCGGTCGACGCGCACAAGGCGGCATCGGTCCACCTGCCGAAGGGCACGCTGGATACGGTGATGGCCGCGCTCGCCGGGCGGCCGGACGGCTCCTATCAGGATTATCTGCTCACGGCTTGAACGCCAGCGCGCGGGCGAACACCGCCTCGAACATCTCGGCGGTGAGGACGCGGGTGTTCTGGTTGTAGCGCGAGCAGTGATAGCTATCGATCAGCGACAAGCCGGAAGGCAGGCGATGCTCGGCGAGGTGGCCGAACTTCGCCTTGGGCAGCTTGCCGCCGAGCGCCTTCACCGCCGACTGGTGCGCGATCTGGCCGAGCGCCACCACCACCCGGAGGTTCGGCAACCGCTCCAGCGTGGGGATGAGGAAGCCGCGGCAGGTGTGGATCTCGGCCGGCAGGGGCTTGTTCTGCGGCGGCACGCAGCGCACCGCATTGACGATGATCGCGCCGCTCAGCGCCAGGCCGTCGTCGGGCCGCGCGCCATAGCTGCCGGTCGCGAGTCCGAACCGGAGCAGCGTCTCGTAGAGCAGGATGCCGGCGAAATCGCCGGTGAACGGCCGGCCGGTGCGGTTGGCGCCCTGCAGCCCGGGGGCGAGCCCGACGATCGCCAGCCATGCCCCCGGGTCGCCGAACGACGGCACCGGCGCGTTGAACCAGTCGGGATGCGCCAACCGCTGCTGGTCGCGGAACCCGGCAAGGCGGGGGCAGAGCGGGCAATCGCGCGGCGGCTCGCCGGGATTTCGGACGGGGCTATCTAGCGTCATCGCCTTCCGATAGGCGGGCGGCCATGGCGAGGACAAGCTACGCGATCGCATTGGGATCGAACCGGCGCCACGGCGGCCATGGCGGCCCGGCGGCGGTGCTGGCCGCGGCGGTCGAGGCGATGGCGGCGGCGGGGCTGCGCATCGAGGCGCGGTCGCCGGTACTGCGGACCGCCGCGATCGGTCCGGCCGGCCGCGCCTTTGCCAACGGGGTCGTGCTCGTCTCGACGCCGCTCTACCCGCCGGCGCTGCTGGCGCTGCTCAAGCGGATCGAACGCGGCTTCGGACGGCGGCGCGGACGGCGCTGGGGGCCGCGGGTGCTCGACCTCGACATCGCCTTGTGG
>CAXTTP010000164.1:0-6639 GCA_964247195.1 uncultured Sphingomonadaceae bacterium | reverse complement strand
CGCTCCCGCCGTGGCCCGCAAGCGCCCGGCCGGCCGTCGCGACCAGGCGGCGGATGCGCCGATGACGCTGCGTCGTGGCGATGCCCATCCCGACGCCCCGCCGCGCCGCCCGATCTTCGCCGCCGCCGATCTCGGCACCCCGTTCGACGAGATCGTCACCGATCGCAAACCGATACGCGGCGCCCGCGAGGAAGCCGTACCAGCTCTCGACGAGACGGTCATCGTGCCGGCCCCCGATCACGAAGTGGCCGACGAGAAGCCGCCAGTCGCGGACACTGTCTTCGACGATCTCGTTTTCGAGGACGTCACCTTTGCGGGCCCTTCGGTCGAGGACGTGCCGGTCGAGCACGCGCCGATCGAGGATGCGATCGCCGCGGACGCCCCCGTCGGGGATGCGCCGATCGCGGACGCCACGCCGGACGAAGCCTCGTCCGAACCGCCCTTGGAGCTGACCTCGGAGCCGTCCGCCGCGCCCGAACTCGTCGCCGAGGAGGAGCCGGTCGCGACCGGTCCCGTCGAGTCCGACCCGATCGAACCCGAGCCCGACGAGGCCAGCCCTGCGGATGCGAGCGCCGCCGAGGCGAGCAAGGACCAATCGATCGCGGCCCTCATGACCCGTTTCGAGGGCGGCCTGGAACGTCTCGATGCGCCGCCCGCGCCGCCCAGCCTGAGTTCGATCGGCACCCTCAAGCGAGCCGACCGCAATCCGGACGATGCGTTGCGCGAGGCGCTCGAGGCGCTCCAGCGGATGGCCGCGCGCCAGCGCTGAGTTCACGCATCCTCGACCGTGAGCGCTTCGATCTGGAGGGTGACGGCGGCCCCGTCGTCCTCGCGCGCGACGACGGTGATGTCGGCGACGAGGTGACCGGGCAGCTGGAACTCGATTGCATCCATTTCGGTGGAAAGTTGGGAGGCACGCGTGCTCGCATCCGGTCCTTCGAGGCGAAGCGCGATCGCGTGGCGAGCGCCATGGAAGGTGGCGCTCGCCCAGGCTTCGCTGGAGGCTCCGGGGATGATAGCGCCCGGCGAACCGCCCGCGCGCGCTACCAGTGCCCGCAGCAGCAGCCGATGCGCGTCGCCGCGCCGCTGATCCCCGCTCATCGTGCCGCCTCACCCTCGCATTGGGCGAGATAGGCGCTGACCCGCGCCGTCGTGGTGGGACGCGGGGTGCGCCCGGCGCGCAGGTCGAGGACGAAGCGGGGATCGTTGACGGCGTCGCGGCCGAAGCGGGTCGGCGCCGTGCCGCTGTTGCGCAAGTGACGCTCGATCAGTGAAAGCAGATGCATGGAACGCCTCCGATGTTGTGCGTTCATGCTATGTTCTAAGTTATTTCCTACTTTGCTAGGTAAACCCCCATCGTTCCGGATCAGTCTCCGCGGCGGTTGCTGCCGCCTGCTCCGTCTGCGAAACGGCTTTAGTCGCGGCGGCGATCGATCAGCCAGAACAGGACTGCGAGCAACGCGCCGCCTGCGATCCCCGCCAGCACGCCGATCGAGGGTTGTCCAAGCCGCGCTCCGATCAGCGCACCCGCGACGACCGCCAGCGCGATGAAGAAACCGGAGGCGCGGGGTGCGGGGCTGTTGCTCATCGCCGCCTCTTGCCACCCGCGCGCGGGCGGCGCCAGCGGTCCCGCACCGACATCGACTCTGCCGAAGCCGCGTGATGGCGCGGCACGACTCGCCGGCGCCGGCAATCGTCGACTATCTCCGGAACCGATGAAAATGCGTGCCCGACAGCGATTCTCCGCTGGATGCGCAGAATGCTGGCGGGTGCCGAAGTGCGGCGCTAGATTCGCGGGCATGCAGTTGCTGTTCCCGCGGCCGATCGGCGTCAGCTCTCCGATCGCTGCGCTGCTTGCCGTCGCGCTCGTGGGCACGGCCGCGCGCGCGCAGGATGCCGCGTCGGCGCCGGCGCCCGCCGAAGCGCTCGATCCCGCCTCGCCGCTTGAGCCCTTGCCCGATCTCGGCGTCGACTGGCCGAACCTAGCCGCGCCGGGCGACGTGTCGCCGGCGGCGGTGACGGCAGCGGAAACCGACGTGACCGTGCAGCGCCGCTACGCCGTCACGATCGAGGGTCTCGAGGGCATCAAGGACGCGGATGCGCTGCGCGCCCGCTTCGATCCGCTGTCGACGCTGGTCGGCGGGGAGAACAAGCCGGCCAACGTCGCCCAGATCGATCGCCGCGCACGCGAGGACGAGGAGACGATGCGCGAGCTGCTGCGCTCGCAAGGCTATTACGACGCGACGGCGCAGGCGCGCGTCGACAGCGGGCCGCCGGGCGGCAGGATCGCCGTCGCCATCGCCGTCGAGCCGGGACCGGCCTACCGCTTCACCAGCGTCGATCTGCCGGGCCTCGCCGCGGCCGGCGCAAAGGCGGCCGCGCTGCGCCGGGTGTTCACGGTCGCCAAGGATGACCCGGTCGATGCCGACAAGGTCACCGCCGCCACTACCGCGCTGAAGCTGGAGCTCGGCCGCGAGGGCTTCGCCTTCGCCCGGCTCGGCGATCCGGAGATCGTCGTCGACCACGAGGCGCGGACGGCGACCCTGAAGCTGCCGGTCGATCCGGGTGGGGAGCGGCGCTTCGGCCGGATCATATTGCGCGGCCAGCCGCTGTTCGGGCCGAAGCACCTCGCCCGCATCGCCCGCTGGCATCCGGGCGAGGGCTATGACGCGGCGCTGCTCGACGACTTCCGCCGCGCGCTGATCGCGACCAGCCTCGTCTCGTCGGTCCAGCTGACGCCGGTGGCGAACGCCGATCCGGAGGTCGTCGACATCGCGGTGCAGCTGGAACGCGCGCCGCGCCGCACGATCGCCGCCGAGGCCGGCTACGGCACCGGCGAGGGCGCGCGGATCTCGATCAGCTGGACGCACCGGAATCTGATCAAGCCCGAGGGCGCCGTCACCTTCCAGGGCGTCGCCGGCACGCAGGAGCAGCTGGTCGGCGCGACGCTCCGCCGTGCCAATTTCAAGGAGCGCGATCAGGTTCTGAACGCGCAGATCGTCGCCAGCCATACCCAGCGCGACGCCTACGACGCCAAGACCTTCACGGTCAGCGGCGGCATCGAGCGGCTCACCAACATAATCTGGCAGAAGAAATGGACCTGGTCGTTCGGCGGCGAGCTCACCGCGTCGGACGAGAAGGACGTGATCCAGGCGACGGGGGCGCCGCGCCGGCGCACCTTCTTCATCGCCGCCGTCCCGACGAGCCTCGCCTATGACGGCTCCGACGACCTCCTCAACCCGACCCGCGGCTATCGCCTGTCGGGGCGGCTGTCGCCGGAGGCGTCGCTGCAGCACGGTACCTTCTTCTATGCGCGCGCCCAGCTCGACGGCAGCGTCTACCAGCCGATCACCGGCCAGACCACGATCGCCGGCAGGATCCGGCTGGGATCGATCTTCGGCCCGACCGCCGATCGCATCGCGCCGTCGCGGCGCTTCTATTCCGGCGGCGGCGGATCGGTGCGCGGCTATAGCTATCAGGACATCGGCCCGCGCGACATCGACAATGATCCGGTCGGCGGCCGCAGCCTCGCCGAGGTTTCGCTGGAGGCACGAGTGCGGTTCGGCGATTTCGGCGTGGTGCCCTTTTTCGACGGCGGCAATCTGTACAGCCAGACCTTCCCGCGCTTCACCGGCCTGCGCTACGGAGCGGGCCTCGGCGTGCGCTATTATACCAGCTTCGGGCCGATCCGGGTCGACGTCGGCACGCCGGTGAACCCGCGCAAGGGCGATGCTCGCGTCGCCGTCTACGTCTCGCTTGGGCAGGCGTTCTGATGGCGGAGGCGGACGCCGATCCGGTCGTTGCCGCGCCGCCGCCGCGACGGCGGCGGCTGTGGCGGCCGCTGCGCTGGGCGTTCGGCGCGTTGCTCGGCCTCCTGCTCCTGATCGGGTGCGCGCTGCTGGCAATCGACACCAGCGCCGGCCATCGCCTGCTCGCCGACCGCATCGCGGCGCTCCACATCAAGTCGGGCCTGCGCATCCGTATCGGCCGGATTGACGGCTCGATCTGGGGCGATACGCGGCTGCGCGACCTGCGCCTCTACGATCCGCAGGGTCTGTTCCTGGAGGTGCCCGAGCTGCGGCTGGACTGGCGGCCGGCGGCATGGCTGGTCAACCGGCTCGATATCGACCGGCTCGAGACCGACCTTGCGGTCCTCTACCGCAAGCCCAGGCTGATACCGTCCACCAGGCAGGGGCCGATCCTGCCGGGCTTCGACATCCGCCTCGGCCGGCTCGACATCGCGACGCTCAGGCTCGAGCCCGCCATCGCCGGCGTACGCCGGACCGCGCACCTGTCGGGCCGGGGCGAGATCCGCAACGGCCGCGCGCTGGTCGACCTGAAGGCGCTCGTCGCCGGCGGCGGCGACCGGCTGTCGCTGCTGCTCGATGCCGAGCCGGATCGCGACCGCTTCGATCTCGACGCCCGGCTGGCGGCGCCCGCGGGCGGCGTGTTCGGCAAGCTGATCGGCACCGTGCGGCCGGTAACGCTCGCCATCGGTGGTGACGGGCATTGGGCGCAGTGGAACGGCAATGCCCGGCTCGATGTCTCGGGCAAGCGCATCGCCGATCTCGCGCTTGGCGTGCGGGAGGGGGCCTATTCGCTGTCCGGCATGCTCGCGCCGTCCACGGTGCTGCAAGGCAAGCTGCAGCGGCTGAGTGCGCCGCGCATCCTCGTCACCGGCGAGGCGCGGCTGGCCGACCGAAAGCTCGATTCGACCATCTCGCTGCGCTCGGCGGCGCTTTCGCTCGATGCCGGCGGGGTGCTCGATCTCGCCACCAGCAGCTTCCACGCGCTGGCCATCAACGCGCGCCTGCTTCATCCCGAGGCGCTGTTCCCGAACATGACCGGCACCGGCATCAAGCTGCGCGCCACCCTCGACGGCCCGTTCAAGGCGCCGGTCTTCGATTATCTGCTGAGCGCGCCGCGCCTCGCCTTCGACCAGACCGGATTCGAGGACGTGCGCGCGCAGGGGCGGGGCCGCTTCTCGGCGAGCCCGGTCTCGATCCCGATCCGCCTCGCCGCCCGGCGGGTAACGGGCATCGGCGACGTCGCCGGCGGGATCCTCGCCAACCTGCGCGTGGAAGGCGTGCTCAAGGTCACCTCGAAGCTGCTCACCGGCACCGGCCTCGCCTTCGATTCGGACAAGTTGCGAGGCAAGCTCGACCTGCGCGTCGATCTCGTCACGGGAGACTATGGCGTCGGCCTGACCGGTGGCCTGGCCCAGTACCTGATACCCGGCCTCGGGCTCGTCGACGTGATGAGCGAGCTCAAGGTACTGCCCGGCGCGAATGGCCTCGGCACCCGCGTGGTCGGTCACGGCAAGGCGTGGGTGCGGCGGTTCGACAACGCCTTCCTGCGCTCGCTCGCGGGCGGGCTGCCGCAGATCGACACCAGCCTCGTCCGCGATCCGGACGGCACGCTCCATTTCGTCGGCCTGACGCTCACCGGGCCGGCCATCCGCATCGCCGGCACCGGGCTGCGCCGGCGCGACGGCACCTTCCAGTTCCAAGGCACCGGAACGCAGGACAGCTACGGCCCGCTCACGCTCGCGCTGGACGGCGACATAGCGAAGCCGAAGCTCGACCTCCTGCTGTCGCAGCCGATGGCGGCGCTGGGCCTGGCGGACGTCCACCTGCTGCTCGATCCGACGCCGGAGGGCTTCGCCTACCGCGCCGCCGGCGGATCGACGCTCGGGCCGTTCGCCAGCAACGGTGCGATCCTGCTGCCGGCCAACCAGCCGGCGACGATCGCGGTAGCGGCGCTAGATGTGACCGGAACGCGCGGCCACGGCGCACTCCGCGCCGATCCCGGCGGCTTCACCGGCCAGCTCGTCCTGGGTGGCGGCGGCATCGGCGGCACGCTCGGCTTCGCGCCCGTGGGTACGGTGCAGCGGATCGAGGCGCATCTTGCCGGCAACGGCGCGGCGCTGGCGGGCGTCCCCGGCCTGACCGTGCGCAAGGGCATGCTCGACGCCGTGCTGCTGCTCAAGCCGGAAGGCCCGACGGTGAACGCGACGATCCTCGCCCAGGGCCTCCGGCGCGGCGGCGTGGCGATCGCGCGCCTGGCCAGCAATATCGATCTCGCCGCCGGGCGCGGCACGGTGAAGGCCTCGATCGCCGGCTCGCGCGGGCGCGCCTTCGATCTCCAGACCGTCGCGACGATCGAGCCCAATCGGTACGCGCTGGTCGGGCAGGGCACAATCGACCGGACGCCGGTCCGGCTCACGACGCCGGCGGTGCTGAGCCGACAGGGCGGTGCATGGCGGCTGGCACCGACCGAGCTCTCCTTCTCCGGCGGCTCGGCGCGGGTCGCCGGCCTGTTCGGCGGCAGCGTCGACCAGCTCGATGCCGAACTGATGGCGATGCCGATGAGCGTGCTCGACATCTTCTACCCCAATCTCGGCATCGGCGGGATCGCCAGCGGCAAGTTCAACTACCGCTTCGCCACCGGTGCGCTGCCCACCGGGCGCGCCGACCTGACGATCCGCGGGCTCACCCGCTCCGGGCTGGTCCTCTCGTCGCAGCCCGTCGACGTCGGCGTGACCGGCGTGCTCGACGGCCGCGGCGCCGTCGGCCGGGCGGTGGCGGTGAGCGGCGGCAAGACGATCGGCCGCGCGCAGGGGCGGATCGCGCCGCTGGC